>JAJPZD010000215.1 GCA_021204605.1 Prevotella sp. | reverse complement strand
TTATGCGGAAAATATCCAATATTGCCATAATTTCAGTTAATAAAAAAAAAAAAAATGAAGAAATTTGTTAATTTTTCATAGTCTTGGTTTTATCATTTACTTTTGCGCAAAAGAGTTTAATTAACATTACATTTATCAACTAAAACCTAAAAATTTATGAGAAAATTTTTACTTGGTGCATTTGCACTTTTTGCTGCGTTGGCAGTAAACGCACAAACTGAAACAGGGTACAGGACTGTTACTTTTACCACTCAGGACACAGATGGTAATGATGTTTATACCACCGTCGGATCTGACTCTATTCTAATTAATGAGAATGGTACTTACATTGATTGGTACACTGGTACTAATGACGATTTTAAAGATGGTGGCGCATCTGGTTCCGTAACAGTAAACAATGTTACAGTTACATATAAAGGTGCTGTAGGTGGTACTAATCCAAGTATGGGTAGAAGCCCACAGAATCAAGGATATCCTACAGCAGGTGGATACTTCGTATTCAATGCAAAAGGAGATGGTTACCTTTATATTTTAGCAAAAGTGAACACAGAGAAAAACTATTTAGTTTTTGAGGATGGCGTTCGCATTCCATACATTTGGTCTGCTGACTATTCTACTACAGGAACAACAATTTCTTTCGATCTTAACGAAGTTGAAGGAGCTGTAGAAGATGGATATATCAGCGATAACTATAAGATTTTGACAGCGAAAGATTATTGTTCAGACTCCAATGAAACGTTGGCAAGTGAGTCAAAAAGTACAGATTGTGCTGCTGGTGTAATCATGTTCCCTGTAAAAAAAGGCAGTTCTTACGCTTTCTGTGGAACAGGTACAAGGTGTGCAGTAGGTGCTTACTATTTCGATACAACTGGTAATGCTACTATCACTTATACTGATAATAATGTTACATATACTTTGCTTAAAGACGGTCAGATTGCATCTACTGAAGAAGAAGGAAATGATGAAGATGAGACAACGATAACAGTAAGTGATGATAATTACTGCACATTCGCAGCTTCTAATGAGATAAATCAGACTGGAGATATTACATTCACATTGACCTCTAATGATAATTCAACTGTTACTGGAACAGGTCATGGCACTGTTTCATTAAATCAGAATGGCACTGAAAAAAAATATGATTGTTGTCTTAAGCTAAATTCACACCCGACATTATCTTTCTCAACCACTGAAAAAATGACAATGACTCTTGTATTTGAAGATGACGATAACTTAAAAGATTCAAGCCATACCGACCGTTGCATTACTATAGACGGTACATCTTCAACGATAACAAGTGGAAGAGTAATGCAGGTTGTCCTCGAATCCGGCTACCATAGTCTGACGAGGGTTAGTGGAACCGAGCATTATCTGTTCTATGTTGGTTTGTCAACGGGTGATACTACCGGTATCAACGGAGTTACATTGCAGACGACCGGCAACAACATTTATTACAACCTTGCAGGTCAGCGTGTAAGCAGTCCTACAAAGGGTGTTTACATCTTGAATGGAAAGAAGATTTTAGTTAAATAAAATCATTTATAAAGCAAAATGTTTACAGAGGGGAGGCCGTGAGGTTTCCCCTCTTTTTATATAAGAAGCAACCATCTAACCATCATGTATGGAAGAAACAAAGCAACTAATTTCCTTATTTTTTGCAATGTGTAGGGACATTGAGATATCATGTCCACTTGTACTTCAAGGCGACATCTAAAGCAAGGATGATTTTTTAATTTTTAATTTTTAATTTTTAATTTTCAATTAAATGGGTGCATAAATTTTGTGTTTTGACATAAAAACACTAATTTTGCAACCGATTTATAAGTTTATCGACATTTCATGGTTCAAAATATCTTTAAGGGCTTGGGGATAGCCCTTGTTACACCTTTCACTTCTGACGGTAATGTTGACTTTCCCGCTTTGGAAAGGCTGTTGGATTATCAGATGAAAAACGGCGCCGATTTTTTCTGCATTCTCGCCACAACGGGAGAGACACCCACGCTGACAAAAGAGGAAAAGCAGGAAATAAAAAGATTGGTGGTAAGCAAGGTGGGCAAGAAATTTCCTATCCTCATGGGCTGCGGGGGCTTCAACACGGCGGATGTTGTTAGGGAGCTGCAGACTGGCGACTTCTCCGGCATCGATGGTATTTTGAGCGTCTGTCCGTATTACAACAAGCCATCTCAAGAAGGGCTATACCAGCATTTCAAAGCTATTGCGGCTGCCACTAAACAGCCCGTGGTGCTCTACAATGTGCCAGGTCGCACGGGTGTCAACCTAAAGGCAGAGACCACCGTAAGGTTGGCGCGCGACTGCAAGAACATCATCGCCATAAAGGAGGCAAGCGGCAGTCTTGAGCAGATAGACGAGATTATCAAGAACAAGCCACAGGAATTCGACGTTATCAGTGGCGATGATGCACTGACATTCCCGATGATAGCCTGCGGTGCTGTCGGTGTTATCTCCGTGATTGGCAATGCGCTGCCAAAGGAGTTCTCACGCATGATACGTCTTGAGATGAACGGCGAGATAGAAAGTGCAAGGAAGATCCACCACCGTTTCACCGACTTGTTCAACCTGCTGTTCGTTGACGGCAACCCTGCCGGCGTGAAGGCCATGCTCCACGAAATGGGAATGATAGAGAATGTGTTACGTCTCCCGCTTGTGCCTACAAGACTCACTACAATGCAAAGGATAAGTGATACCCTCAGAAGCTCTTATTAAATCTGGAACGTCCTGGATATTTCCCCCTCGTAGGTGTTGATGGTTATCTCCACCTCATCACCTTCTGACAACGATCCGGGAATGGCGGTGACCGGAATACTTATATAAGTCTCTGAGGAGTAATATTCAGGCACACCGTTTTGTGAATGATACAATCGGAGGTTCACATGCTGCACACCGCTCTCCTTCAGTTGCGTTCCCTCGTAAACCATGCCTATCAACTGCATGCCGGTTGTGCCAGCGCTGCTGCCAATCTTGATATAGAAGTCAAGGTTGATGTATTTCCCGTTCTTGCTTTTCCATGCGCTCGAGAAAGTTACAGGATCGGTGATTAAGCCCTCCGGCAACTCGTCGGCATAGTATATATGCGGAACAGCGACTTGCGAAATCGCTATCGGCTCCGCCTGGTACGTACCTATAGAGGACAACACCTTGTTATAATATATCAACGCTCTGTAAACAGTGTCACGCTTTGTCGCCCACGATACACTTGGCGACTTGGTGAGCAACAGCGTCTCCCCATCATCGGTCTCAATCTTATAAATCAACGCCGAGGAGTTGGTCTGCGCCTCCACGAAGTCCGCACGCATGTTTGACAGTTCACCGTCTCCCGTGTCGTAACCATCATTGCTGCATGAGAAAACCACCAGCAGCAACGGCAAGAGAATCGCTATCTTTCTCATCTTTCCGCCGTAGCTTTCATATAATTTATTGCAGGATTGGCATACATCGTGAGCAGGCGTTCACGCAAATATGCCTCATCCTTGTCTGCAAGCTCTATCAGGGATAGTCGCTCACTAAGATATCTCTCGAATGTTTGCCTCTCCTCGTCAGTGTAGCTGCCGGCATTGGCATCGCTTCCGTGAAGCATGTCAACAGCCACATAGTTACCTGGATACAGACAGTAGTTGGCATGTATCTCTTGATCGATATGATGCGCTATAACGTCAAACACTTCGGCATTAGGTATGTCAGGTGGCAGCGTGTCAAGCCACTCATCAATGCAGGGAGCGCAGTGGAAATGCACTCTCCCCTTATAGCCCAAGATACCCGTCTTCATACTGTTCACATCCTCCATTTCCGCTTTCTTCCAGCTATGGTTGTCTCGCTTCTGCTGAAATTCCCTCGCTTTCAGGAAATCGCACGGGTCATACTCGTAGGAGATTGACACCGGCACGATATGCAGCCGTTTCAGCTTTTCTGCCACGCTCTCCTTGCTGCCTCCCATCGCCATCATCTTAAGCACTGCCGGCTGTGTGCGATCATCAGAATCCTTCGCCCGTCCCTCTCTCTGGGCTATCCAGATATTGTCGTGCTTCTGCCCGATGACATACAGCATATAGTCAGAAAGCACCTTGCTCGCCAAAAGCGTCTCTCTCGGTGACAATCCGCGCTTTACGATGAATGACTTATTCACCCTCACGAAGTCCTTCACCCAAGGCACAGTGAGCAGGTTGTCGCCAATTGCTATCTCACATGTCGTGTCAAAACCCGTTTCCACAAGCAACACGGAAAGGAATGCCGAGTCAATCACGATGTCCCTGTGGTTGCTCACGAATGTGTATCGGCCAGACTTGTCAATCGCCGACACATCAATAGTGCAACCGTCAGTAACACTCTTGATAAGCTCCTTTAAAAATGGATAGCACAACCGCTCTTGAAATTCTAAATTCGTCTTGCATGAATAGAATGAGTCGCATATCGTGTCAAACGGCACGCCGGGCATCACTACCGACAATACGTCCCTGAACTGCGGCGTTGCAAGCAGTCTCTCGTAAGCCACAGGCAGCTCATCAGGGTTATAAGGGCGGATATCGTCAAACGACGGAGCCATCTGAAATTAAAAAATAAAAGGTTAGAAATTAAAAAAGTGCCCATGCTTGTGTATCGTTCTTTCAGAACGAGCGGACTCGATAAATCGTGTCTCTACACACAGTTGAAGAAAGTTAAAAGTTGAACTGGTTCTCAACGATGTCAGTAAGCACATCGGTCATATTGAGCCCTGCCGCACGTACCTGCTGCGGTATGAAACTGGTGGCTGTCATTCCCGGCGTGGTGTTCACTTCTATAAGATTTACCTTGTCAACGGTCTCGCCGGCCTCGTTCTGCTCATGGCTGATGATATAGTCGATCCTGATGATACCGTTGCAATGCAATATGTCGTATATATGACTCGTGATTTCTGAAACCCTCTCGCTTGTCTCCTGGCTGATACGCGCCGGTGTTATCTCCTTCACCTGACCGTTGTATTTGGCATCATAGTCGAAAAACTCACGCTGGGTAACTACCTCCGTGGCAGGCAATACGACACTCTTGCCACGCGTCTTGTAGCAGCCCATCGAGATTTCAGTCCCATCAACAAACTGCTCCACCATGACATCCTCGCTCTCAAGCATCGCCTTGCGGATGGCAGGCGCAAGTTGGTCGGCGTTTTTCACTTTCGATACCCCAAAACTGCTTCCGTCGGCAGCCGGCTTCACGAAACAAGGCATGCCGATCTTCTCCTCTATCTCATCATCGCTTACAATCTGCTCATATCCCTTGCGGATAAGCAAACTGTCGGGCACCCTCACGCCATATCCCTTGATGTAGTTGTTGAAGACAAACTTGTTGAATGTCAACGCCTCCACAAGCACACCACTTGTGGAATATGGTATCTTCACCGTCTCGAAATATCCCTGAAGAATACCGTTCTCACCCGGCGTGCCGTGAATAGTGATATAGGCATAGTCAAACTGCACAAGGCTGCCATTGTACATGAACGAAAAATCGTCACGGTCAACAGGGACACTCGTACCATCGGGCAGCTCCACGTGCCAGTTGAGCCCCTTCACCACAACAATATATACATCATAACGCTCCTTGTCAAAAAATGAATACACTCCCTGACCAGACCGCAATGAAACCTCATACTCCGACGAATCCCCACCGCACATTATAGCAATGGTTCTCTTTATATTCCTCATATTATTATAATTAATATATATATAATTTTATTTCATCACTTTTAAATTTGTTAAGCATTACTCTCTCTTTCACACCGTTTTAAGCAACTTTGCACCTCATCGAACTCTTAACACTTCACGCCAAGAGAACAGGCGTTTTCTAATTTGCCCTCACCCTTTTCCAAGCAGACTTGCTGTTCACTCCCTATGGGGGAGGGATAGGGAGGATCCTCCTTTTAATTTGCATATCACCGCCCGCATATCCTCCGGCAGTTCCGAAGTGAAATCCATTTCCTCTCCTGTTGTCGGATGTCTGAATCCAAGTGTCTTTGCGTGCAGAGCCTGGCGTGGGCACAGTGCGAAACAGTTTTCTATAAATTGCTTATACTTGCTTGTACGGTTCCCCCGCAGTATCGCATCGCCGCCATAGCGCGCATCGTTGAACACAGGGTGCCCGATATATTTCATGTGGGCACGTATCTGGTGTGTCCTCCCGGTCTCCAAGATACACTCCAAAAGCGTAACATATCCAAACCTCTCCAATACCCTGTAATGGGTCACCGCAGGCTTTCCGATTTCTGATTCCGGTGGGAACACCGTCATACGCAGACGGTCCTTCGGGTCACGCCCGATATTGCCCTCTATGCGCCCGTTTCCCTCCGTGAAATGTCCCCACACAAGAGCGTTGTAAGTGCGGCGTGTCTCCTTGTTGAAAAACTGCACACCCAACTTCGATTTCGCATCCGGTGTCTTGGCAATGACTAAAAGTCCGCTGGTGTCCTTGTCTATGCGGTGCACTAATCCCACCTCAGGGTCATTGGGATCGTATGACGCATTGTCTTTCAAATGCCAGGCAACGGCGTTCACTAAGGTGCCGTGATAGTTGCCACAGCCAGGATGCACCACAAGGCCTGCCGGCTTGTTGACCACCATGAGCACCTCGTCCTCATACACTATGTCGAGCGGTATGTCCTCCGCCTCTATTGTACTGTCATACCGCGGACGGTCGAGCATCAGGGTTATCACGTCCAACGGACGCACCTTGTAGTTGCTCTTAACAGGACGGTCGTTCACATGTATGAACCCCACCTCGGCGGCCTTCTGTATCCGGTTCCTGCTGGTATGCTGCAGACGGTCGAAGAGAAACTTGTCAATGCGAAGGGCAACCTGGCCCTTATCAACCTCTATGCGAAAGTGCTCGTAGAGCTGCTGACCATCCTCGCCCTCTATCTCGTCTATGTATTCCTCTGCCATTTCTCTAAACCATATAGTATCAGGGACCTGTCACCACCTCAAAGTCATCCTCATCATCACCACCATCACCTTCATCCGGACTTACTGGCGTGAAATCATCATTGTCAACGCCAACTCCTCCGTCTAAATAAACTATGGAATCGTTCTCGTCCCTCAGACCGTCGCCCACCTGCATGACTATCACATCATCCACAGATACCTTACTGCCACTATGTAAGAGAACACCTTTATGCTTCAGACCGTACAGCCAGTCCTTCTCGCCCGGTATGTACTCCGTAGGACCTACCTTGAAACCCATCGCCGTCAACTTCGCCCTCGCCTCACGGTAACTGCAGTTGTCTATGATGTCTGGTATGGTGAGCATCGGCGAACTCGATGAGTTGATCACCACATACACCGTGCGCCCCTCCTTAACCTTCCGGCCCGGCACAGGCGACTGCTCCAAAATACAGTCGGCAGGCAATGTCCTTACGTAACCTGTGTCGCTCACCTGAATTGTCAGTCCCGCTGCATCGAGGATATGCTCAGCATCGAAGAACTGCATATGGCGGATATCGGGAATTTCAATCTCCTCTCCATGATGAGTGTAAATGCCGATGGCGATATACACACCCACTATCAGCGCCACGACCACCAACAACATCCCAAGGATATTCAGCCATAAACGCTTGCTGCAGATCTTCCCGATGAAATCCCTCCCATTCATCTAACTCGTTTCTTTTCTGCAAAGGTATAAAAAAAACAGAAAGGAGCAAAGCACCGCTATGCTTCTTTCTGATTTCCTTCCATTTTTTCAAAAAGGAATCAACGTCTATTTCCCGTGATGCTCATCCGAAACAGTGAGACGCTTGCGCCCCTTCGCCCGGCGAGATGCCAATACTCGACGACCGTTCTTCGTGGACATCCTCTCACGGAAACCGTGCTTGTTCACCCTTTTCCTGTTGTGGGGCTGAAATGTTCTTTTCATCTTATGTTTTTTTTATTGTTATTTTTTCACGCTTCGGGCTGCAAAAGTACATATTTCTTTTTAATTAAGCAAATATTAGTGGTTTTTTAGGACTTTCTTTTATTTTTTTTCAAAAAATATTCTACCTTTGCATTGTGAAAATTGAATATTTCCATTGTCGGAACATAACCAAATTAAATTTACAATCATGATCAATTCACAGGAAATCAAAAAAGGAACATGCATCCGTTTGGACAACCAAATCTGGGTATGCATTGATTTTCAGCATGTGAAGCCCGGTAAAGGCAACACCGTGATGCGCACAAAGCTGAAAAACGTGGTCGATGGCAGAGTATTGGACCGTACATTCCTTGTGGGCTTCAAGTTAGAAGACGTTCGCATCGAGCGCAGGCCCTACCAATACCTTTATGAAGACCCTACAGGGCAAATCTTCATGAACCAAGAGACTTACGAGCAAATCCCGATTGCCAAAGACTTGATAATCGGTGGTGAATTTATGAAGGAAAGCGACATCGTGGAAGTAGTCTCCGACACTACCGACGGCACTATACTTTATGCCGAAATGCCAGTAAAGACATTCTTGAAAGTTACTCACAGCGAGCCAGGCGTTAAGGGCGACACCGCTACGAATGCCTCTAAACCGGCAACACTCGAAACAGGTGTTACTATTCGTGTGCCCCTATTCATCAACGAGGGAGACATCATTCAGGTTGACACCCGCGACGGCAGTTACCTCAACAGGAAAAAAGACTGATACATTTTTAATACAGTGAGGGAGCTCAACGGCTCCCTTAATTGTTCGCACCTTGTTTTCAATGGAAATAAAATTCTCTTTCATCATTCCTGTTTTCAACCGGCCCGATGAGGTTGACGAGCTCCTCGACAGCCTCACCACACAGACCGTCAACTCTTTCGAGGTGATCATCGTGGAGGACGGAAGCAGCATACCATGCAAGGACGTGTGCGATAAATATGAAGGAAAACTCCTCTTGCACTATTACACCAAGCCAAACAGTGGACCTGGACAGAGCCGCAACTATGGCGCAGAGCGAGCCAAGGGAGAGATGCTCATCATCTTAGACTCAGACATCGTGCTGCCTAAAACGTATCTTCAAGAGGTGGAAAGTGAACTGCAAAGAGAGGATGCTGATGCCTTCGGCGGACCAGACCGAGCCCATGAGTCGTTCACTGATACTCAGAAAGCTATCAGTTATTCCATGACGAGCTTTTTCACCACAGGTGGGATAAGGGGTGGCAAGAAAAAACTCGATAAGTTCTACCCTCGCTCCTACAACATGGGAATACGTCGCTCTGTTTACATGCAACTTGGCGGCTTCTCTAAAATGCGCTTCGGAGAGGACATCGATTTCAGCATACGTATTTTCAAAGCCGGACTGCGCTGCCGCCTATTCCCGCAGGCGTGGGTGTGGCATAAACGGCGTACCGACTTCCGCAAGTTCTTCCGACAAGTCTATAACAGTGGTATCGCACGCATCAACCTCTACAAGAAATATCCCGAATCACTAAAATTGGTGCACCTGCTCCCCATGGTGTTCACCGTAGGTGTGTGCGCCCTGATTCTCATATCTGCCATTGGACGGGTACTCATGCATTACGATGATGTGCATAAGTGGTACTGGCTCTGTGCCGCTCCCTGGCTGCCAATACTCTTCTATGCGCTGCTCATACTCATCGGTTCTCTCACCGCTAACAAAAGTATCAAGGTCGCTTTTCTCAGCGTTCCCTCTGCTTTCATCCAGTTGTTCGGCTATGGCTGCGGTTTCCTCTTTGCATGGTGGAAAAGGTGTGTCAGAAGCCAAGAAGAGTTCTCTGCCTTCAACGACACCTTCTATAAATAAAAACTTTTTCTGTGGGTTGCCTATTCAAACATAATAGGGCAATAAATCCAATATTCTTACGTTTATATAAAGCTCTTGCATAAAAATTTATAATAAACAAAAAATTTTTTGTCAGTTAATGTTAAAATCATTACATTTGCATCTGCTTAAATTTTCAAAGGACACATGAGACAACTGAAAATCACCAAATCTATTACTAATAGAGAGAGCGACTCCCTCGATAAGTATCTTCAGGAAATCGGCCACGAGGAGCTCATCAGTGTTGAGGAAGAGGTGGAATTGGCTCAACGTATTAGACAAGGCGACAGAAAAGCACTTGAAAAACTCACTAAAGCGAACCTCCGGTTCGTCGTCTCCGTTGCCAAGCAATACCAGAACCAAGGGTTAAGCCTGCCTGACCTTATCAACGAGGGGAACTTAGGCCTCATTAAAGCCGCCGAGAAATTCGACGAGACACGTGGCTTCAAGTTCATCTCCTATGCCGTGTGGTGGATACGCCAAAGCATACTCCAGGCCATCGCCGAGCAGAGCCGCATCGTAAGGTTGCCGCTCAACCAGGTAGGCTCTGTAAACAAAATCAACCGTGTTCTTAACAAGTTTGAGCAAGAGAACGAGAGGCGGCCCAGCGTGGAGGAAATTGCAGATAAGGTTGACCTGCCACAGGAGAAAATCGAGGAGGCAATGAAGGTCAATGGCAGACATATCTCCGTTGACGCCCCCTTCTCCGACAGCGAGGACAACAGCCTGCTTGACATCCTCCCCAACAACGACTCCCCTATGGCTGACAGGAAACTTGTGCTCGAATCCCTGCGTGAGGAAATCAACCGCGCATTGCAGACCCTCAACGAGAGAGAACGCAACGTCATAGAGGCCTTCTTCGGTATCAACCAGCAGGAAATGACTTTGGAGGAAATCGGCGTGCGATACGGCCTTACCCGCGAGCGTGTCAGACAGATTAAGGAAAAGGCTATAAGACGGCTGCGCCAGAACACTAAAAATAAGTTGCTGAAATCGTATTTGGGTCAATAATACTGAAAAATGAGATTACTTAGATTTTTTACTGTCGCGATTGCCTTGATAATGGCCACTTGTTTCACTGAGCTACAGTCAAAGGAGCGTTACGTCCCCAACAAGGCGTATATATTTGGCTTTGCCACCTCGTTCACCGACTCCACCATATATATCACCGAGATACAGCAGATGGACAGTCTGTGGATTGAGAACAAGACTTTCATGCTCGACCGTGACAACTATTCATATCAACTGAAAAACTACCTCGACAAGCAAGGACAGCAGCATCGCACATGCATGATGTTCTTTGCAATAAAGCGCAAGGACATCGACAAGAAATATGAGAAAATAAAAAAGAAATACGTCACAAAAGGCAATTATTATATCTCATACCTCCGTGAAAACGATTTTCAGTTCCAACCTATTGCTATCGACGACTACCTCCTCCAAGCTGCAAAGAATGAGAAAAAGGAGAAAAAATCCAAGGAGAAAAAGGAGAGAGGTAACAGACCGCCCATGGGTGGACCTGGTGGTCCAGGAGGCCCCGGTGGACAAGGTGGACCTGGTGGAGCTCCCGGAGGCGGTCCTGGCGGAGGCTTTGGCGGTGGAGGGCCAAGATGAGTTAACGTTAATGTAGGGACATTAATTTATTATGTCCGCTCGTTTCGGAGAAAAGTATCTCCTTGCACTATTCTCTGACAATCCACGACATCAAGTAATTCACCCATTTCAGAGAACATCTGAACCATCTGTACGTGCCTACCGGCTTGCCTCCGAAACTCAGGATGAAATCTCTGAAACGGTTCTTCTTTGACGGCAGTCCCACATCCATAAAATGGATATGCTCGCACCCCATATCGTAGGCATGCCTTATCGCCGTCCAGACCGTCATGCTGTTGGTGCGCCTCTTATGCATATTCTTCTTCGATGCAAGATACCACAAATAACAGTTGTTATTGCTGTACAAACAAATGCAACCAGCCGTTATCCTGCCCCTTTCCTTTGTGGTGAACAAGTTGCAATGACCATTCTCGAACAGACCGAGAAACAAACTCGAATCCGGTATGTATCTCCTTATCGTCAATGATACATAGTGGCGCAATATCTTGAAAAACGCAGCAAGGGAGACTTCATCGTTGGTCAACTCCGTTGTAATACCCGACTTCACCGCATGCGCCAAGTGTTTCTTCGCTTTGTCGGTAAGACGCTGCTCCGGCTCCTTGCTGTGAAGCGAGTTGTGTATCTCCATCCAACGCACAGGGAAAAACCTGTTGGCACGGAATTTCTCATAACCGAACATCTTGCTGCTCAGCTCACTGAACTCGATATAGAGGCATAGCTTGCGCACCAACTTACGCGTTATCGCACGCAACATCTCCCCGAACAGCTCCTCCTTATCATATCCTTCGCAATATACACCCTCTCCATATATACGACCTTGCGTGAATAGATAAGGCGGGATAAAAGACCCCCGACGGCGCAACATCACAAGCATACGGGCCACGATTTTTACCCCTACATACGCCAATACCATATATGGCGACTGACCAGGCGTGCGCTCTATCATCCTGAAGAGCTCGTCGCTATGGAAAAAGTTGTTACACTCCATTTGCGGCAAGTCCTCGCTCTTCGTGATGATAACTACACTGATATCGTTCATACTGCAAAAATAATAAATGTTCCCAAAAAAACGATAACTTTGCTGTTTTTTGATGTTTATTGCATACCTTTGCATGGTTGTATATTTATAACTCCTTGAAAATTAACATTATATTATATGGAAAGTTTTGCAGATTTAGCTCAGAAACGCCGCAGCCACAGGGCGTTTACTCAGCAGGAAATAAGTTCAGAGGATGTGAGGCTGATAATGCGTGCCGCCCTCATGGCTCCCACATCGAAAAGCTCCCGCAACTGGCAGTTTGTAGTCGTTGACGACAAGCTCACTATCGAGAAATTGGCTGACGCAAAATCCGTCGGATCGCAACTGCTCAAAAACGCTCCTCTCGCTATCGTCGTATTCGGGGACCCGACTGTAAACGACTGCTGGATAGAAGACTGCTCCATCGCCGCTATCTCCATGCAGTATCAGATAGAGGACTTAGGTCTTGGCTCTTGCTGGGTGCAGATGAGGGGCAGGGGCCTCTCCGATGGCACAATGGCAGACGACGTGATACATGGCATCCTGAATGTCCCCGACAACCTACGCGTGCTTTGCGTCCTCGGTGTCGGCTACAAGGGCAGCGACAGGAAACAGCAGAATGAGGATGCCCTGAAATGGGAGAATGTTCACATCAACAAATTCTGATGAAAATCGCCCTTATAGGAGCCGGCAACCTCGCCACCAACTTAGGCATCGCACTTCTCCATGCCGGGCACAATATCCTGCAGGTGTACAGCAGGACAAAAGAATCCGCACGGACCTTAGCTAATGAATTAGGCTGCATCCCTGTAACCTATATACACGATGTGTGTGATGATGCCGACATATATATAATTGCTGTCAAGGACAGTGCTATTGCCGACATAATACCAGATCTTTGCAATAGCAACCGGAAGAACAAGATATTCGTGCATACCGCCGGGAGCATTCCCATGAGTGTTTTTCAGGGCTATGCCAAACACTATGGTGTTCTCTATCCCATGCAAACTTTCTCAAAGGCGCGTATCGTGGATTTCCAAGACATTCCTTGTTTCATAGAGGGTAACAATGAGACCGCATTGACCAAAATCATCACCTTGGCTTCTACTGTCTCGAAAGATTTGTATAATCTCACTTCCGAAGCCCGTCAATACCTCCACCTGTCGGCCGTCTTCGCCTGCAATTTCGTGAACCACTGCTACGCCATCGCCTCTGATATTCTCACAAAGCAAAACATCCCGTTCAAGGTGATGCTGCCGCTAATCGATGAGACGGCAAGGAAAGTACATGCGCTGCCGCCACAACAGGCGCAGACGGGGCCAGCAGTGAGATATGACATAAATGTAATAACAAGCCAGTCGGAATTACTTAAAGACAATCCTGTTTTATACAAGTTATACAAACTGATGAGTTCTGATATTCACCAACTGGCAATAAACAAAAAATATAATGATCAATTACGATTTGAGAAAGATAAGAGCCATCATCTTTGACGTGGATGGCGTGCTGAGTGCGGAGACAATCCCTCTGCACCCTTCAGGTGAGCCAATGCGCACCGTGAACATAAAAGACGGATATGCCATACAGTTGGCTGTGAAAAAGGGTTTGCGTATCGCAATCATGACCGGCGGCTACACAGAGAGTGTCCGCCTGAGATATGTCCACCTTGGCGTTGAAGATATCTACATGGGGTGCTCCATAAAGAAAAAAACATACGATGAGTTCCTTGCCAAATACAACTTGCATGATGAGGAGGTGATATTCATGGGCGACGACATCCCCGACTATGAGGTAATGCGCAGTTGCGGCTGCCCATGCTGTCCCATCGATGCTTGTACAGACATAAAGAAAATAAGCAAATACATCAGCCACCTATGCGGCGGCTACGGCTGCGGACGGGACATCATCGAACAAGTAATGCGCGCACAAGGCCTCTGGCTCGACGGCAAAGAGGCTTTCGGCTGGTAGTGAGAATTTTCCGAAAGAAAAATTCTCAACTCTCCACTCTGCCTTTTGCGGGTGCTTTTTCAGTTGGTTTTCGTTTTTGTGCCTTTACAGTGTCGGGGGCATTAAGTATTGTATCGTTTTCCGTATTTCCCATTTTGTTCTTCTCGAATGACCCTTTTGAGTTGTCTATGGTATAGTGGGTCATGTTCTCATCACTTCTGAAATACGTCCCCTCCATTTCCCTGTCTGGCGTGATAAGATGAGAGAACTGGTAACTGTACAGCTCATGCTTGTTCTCATCCCAATAAAGCTCCTCACTTGAGAAACGCAGACCCTCCACGTTGCGCACACGCACCCTACCACGCAGATGCCACAACTTCTTCACATCATAATAATACGCCGTATCACTGTAAATATATGCCTGTACGTGGAATTTCTCGTCAAACTGCTCAAGGAAAAGTCCCTTCTCGAATATCCAACGTGAAGGGTCCCTTGCCTGATTCACTTCCCAGCACTCCGCCACCATACGGTATTTTATCAATCCCGAATCGGAAATCAGCGTGTTCACACCGTAGGATTTCATCATCGACACTGAATCACGGGGATTTATGGCTGGTACGATATGTTCCTTTTCCTGCTGACACGCTGTAAGCAAGAGAAAAAATAATGATATGTAAACTATGCTCCTCACTTACTCAAACTTCCACTTCATGAACCAACGCTCATTGAATGTGATGCCGACATTGATGCGGAACGTGTTCTCCGTCAACATATCCTTCGCAGAGGAGTGCACCCACTGACCGGATATGTTCAATATCGACCTGTTGTTGTACGCATTCACGATAGGAATACCGAAACCGGCACTTATGCTGAACTCGCTCGGTCCGTCGTAACCGTTCACCTTATAATATGGAGTGACGTATGACGTTCCTAAACGGAAATGCACCCTGTCAATAAACCTCCTGCTATTCTCATTGGCGCAAAACTCGCCTCCTGCTGTGAACTTGTATCGGTCCTTATAGTAGTTGCTGCTCAGCTCATACGACTGCACATCGTTCACTACGTTATATACAGGAAATCCTATGCTCCCCCACTTCTGGTAGTTCACGTCTGCTCCCACCTTCCACTTGTCCTTGTATATCCACACAAAACCGCCTCCGATGGTAGTCGGTATCTCATATCCGTTCTTCACGGAAAACGATGTGGTATCCGCAACGCCAGTGGATGGATTGTTCGAGATAACCAGGCACTCCGGATCGGTGCCCAATTTATGGCCTAACCCATAGGTCACACCTATCGTCAGGTTGTTCTTCTTGTTGATGTTCACAGAATACTGTACACCGAAATCCAAATCATAACTGTATGACTCCGACTTATAATATTTCGATAACGTGTTCACGTAGGAATCGCTGTAACTGTTGGTCACATAGCGGGTGATGTCTCCCCATATATATCCTATGTTCGCTCCGATTGAGAAACCCTTGAACGGCTCCCAGCCCGCTCCCAAGAAAATCTCGTGGATGCCGCCCGAACCTGAATAGGTGTTGGTATATGTCGTAGTACGGGTGTCACCCAAATAGTCGGTTACAGCATAACTGTAGCCCACATTGGTGAACGGTATTATACCGAAGCTCACGCCAACGTGCTTGAACGCCCTGAAACCAGCAACGGCATACTCAAAGTCGCCGTTCCTCGCATTGATTTTCTGTGTGCCCTCCTTGAAATTCGTAAGCTGACCTGACAGGCCAACATCAAATATGAATGTCAACGAGTCAATCGATGAATAGGATGCCGGATTCATATAGTTCACCTGGTTATGCTCCCTGAAGCCAAGCGCAAGACCGTTCATGCCTCGGTTGAAGCCGCTCGACTGCTCAGTGAGCTGACCTAATCCATATTGACTGTATGGGGAGTTTGTACCGCTTTGCGCATACGCCATTGTTATGAAAAACAGCAGCAAAACCGATACAAATGATTTTCTGTAAAAATTCATTTTCTGATAGATGTTTGTTTGTCCCACCCTACTTTCAGGTAAAATATTTTGCAAAGGTGCTCATTTTTTCTGAGATTTCCAAATACTATTTTATAACAACATTTAAATTAACAAAAAGTATAGACGAATTTTTTTAAATTAAAAATTATAAATTATAAATTCGATTTTGCCTAAGATAATTAAGAAAAGATATATTTAGGTTTGCACGGAAAAATCACTATCCTAACATTATCCTTGAAATAAATGAAATTATTTTGTCAAGTTCTTCGATTTTATTTCTGTAAACAGAAATGCGGAAGAACTCGTCCCCTACAACCCCTTTGATGATATAGTTGTGGGATTCAATCTTGAAAAAAGGCTTTGCCAAATTTTCCATAAAGAGAAAAGTCCCTAAGCACCGCAACGACAACACGAACTCCCTATCAATGGGTGTATCAAGATGATAGTCGAAAGCAATCCACCCCGCCTCCACGCAAGGTTCTGACGATTTCGTCCTCTCTACAATCTTCATAATATCAAAAGCCCCCTCTAACTCCCCCAACAGGGCAACAGGTCAGTATTATTCAAATCAAAGTCTCAACAAAGCCCAAGCAACACCCAAGCAAGGTGCCAAGCGAATACTCAAGCAAGAATGAATTTTTCATTTTTCATTCTTCATTTGCATTGTTGCTTGCAACAATGCACTTACATCTTCCCAAGATGTGAAGTCTGATATGCTCACTCGTACAGTTCCCATAGAATGTATAGCCCTATGTATAAGCGGTGAACAGTGTATTCCCGTTCTTACGGTGATATCATAAACATTTTGCAGTATGAACCCTACATCCTGTGGTGGAATATCTTTTATGTTAAAGCTCAACACAGGTCCTATATTATTCTTCACATTGCCGTAAATAGTAACATTCGGCATTTTCGACAGCTCCTCATGGAGACAGGCTATTTTCTCCTGCTCCTCCTTCTCAATCGCTGCCACGCCCCTGCCCAGCACATAACATATTCCTGCGTTCAGACCCGCAATGCCCACTATGTTCTGCGTGCCTACCTCATACTCGAAATCAGTTGCTGTATATACAAGCCGGTTGCTGTCCACTCCTGTGCCACCAAACATTACCGGACGGAAAAACAGCCTTCTGCGCACATAATATCCGCCTGTTCCCTGTGGTCCGAACAACCCTTTATGACCAGTGAACGCCATTATGTCAACGCCCCACTCATCTGCATTAATCGGTATGCAGCCTGCACTCTGTGCCACGTCTAAAAAAAACAGGAAACCGTGCTTCCTGCATATCTCACCCAGCCTTTCGGCCTCCTGCACCGCCCCAGTAACATTTGAGCAATGATTGAGCACCAACAATCCTGAATATTGTATGCCTGTTGGCCGCTTGTACATCTCACATTTCTCTATTACCCTCTCGATGTTTTCCGGCGGCACCACGCCGTTGATGTCGCAATCCACTATGTGTATGTTCTTCGACAGCATAGGATTATTAAACAACGGCCGCAACACACTGTTATGCTCCGTGCATGTTACCACAATTGGCAAGTCAAGCAGATCCAAGCCTCCAAGAACCCTGTTGATGGAATCCGTCGCTCCACTCGTGAAGAATATCCGCTCATAATCGGATATCCCTAACAGCTTTCCCAAATTCTTCCTGCACGCCGACAGCACGTCGTTCTCTCCCCGATACGACGTACTGCGGAATGCACTTTCCGGCGGCATCCGCAAGACGGCAAGCATCGCTTCGCTCACCTCCTGCGGCTTCGGGTATGTAGTAGCGGCATTATTCAGGTATATCATGCTTCCTGCTGCTTTCCATTAGCCTTCCAACACATTGAAGCCCATCACCTTGGCGATGTTCTTCAACATCTTCATATAGTCGCCGAAGATCAGCACTTGATGATGGCCGAACTCTGCCAAGTTGTGCATATATGTCCGCGCATCATCCATCTGGATGTAATAATACGGACTGCAATACACTTCCTGGTACTCTGACTTAAGCACCTTGCCCACTTTCAGACATATCGTGTCGGCGGCAGGGTTGAAACGCCCAAGGGTAACAAACTCGTCATCGTTCTCCACGAAATCAACCTGCAGCTTTCCGCCGAAACCCTGTCCCGTAAATGCCCATAGCTTGTATTGCAACGGCTTCTTGCCGTAACCGTTCATGCACAGCGCAGGCACGGCATGGTGTATGCGCAGTATCTCGTCGGTCTCATGATTAGGATTGCCCATAAACGCAGGCCTGTCGGCGGCATACTGCATTATAGTCATCGCAAGCAGGGCGTTGAGATCCTCTTCGCAGCCGCTCGGTATGCCCTCGTCTTTCAACAGCGAATGGCACATACATGGGGTGAACTTTCTCTGCTGGGGTATCTCGGATGTGCACAGCTCATGGCACGCCGTCGAGAATGCGTTGCAGTCATACACTTCCATCATCTTCTTGGCTGCCAAATAGTATTTAATGTCGTTAACAAACCAGTCTTTGTTTACTTTTGTCTCCAACGAACCGTTGATTATCTTCTCTGCTATAGGGCGAGCCTCCTCATCGCTTATCTTATCCATGAATGGGAAAATGTTGTAAAACGGCAACTTGATGATCTCCATGCCGTAACGCTGACGGATAAGCTCTGGATCACGTATCAAGCTCTGCATGCCGAATGGGGGTGTGTTGCCCGTGGTAAGAACTAACGCTCTTGTTGCTGCCACAGCCTTCCTCACCCATAGGCAGTGGGCTATTTCGTTCAAGTCTTGTATGTCCATCGCCACGTATGCCTCTATTCCTATTGAACGGCAATATGCAGCAAAATCGATGCCCTCGTTGCCGTTCTGCATAATCACCACAGGCTTACGGTATCTCTCCAACTTCGGTATGCGCCAGTTCATGCAGAGGAAGAAATCCACATCTTCCAAACGCTCCTCTATTTGGGCATATACATCCCGTGGCACGACAAATGTCTCGTTGTAACGGGCATCTATGGCTTCCAACAGGGTGATCTCTGCTGTCGCTTTCTCAAGCACCTTTTTCGCTTCCTCAAATGCCTTGTCTGCCGATGCTTTCTCCGCCTCCGGAGTCATATCTTTCCTGTAACCCGCACGGCACGGCCCTTCCCAGAAATGGGTATGTGTCAGACAGCCGATTATCGGCCGTACCACCAACTTCACATCTTTTCCCTTACTTTTCATAACAATTCCTTTTAACATAGAAAAATTAAAAAATTCTTTCCAATATTCATTGACAAAATTACGACAAAAAATTATGACGTGAATATAAAATCTGACATTTAACGTTATTTATCATATCGTAACCTGTTTGATTTTTTGCACCCTTACCTCTTTTTCCGAATGTAAAATAATGAGACTTTTTCTAAACGGAAAATATCAAGTAAATTTCTTTGTTATATTGTAATTTCAACATGGTATTCCTGTCACAATTTGAAAAATCTCAGATTTATAATTATCTTTGCAGCATGAATATCGTAATAATGACATCTAAAACAAAGCAAAGTGTCAAGCAGTCTTGTGTAGTCCCCCTAAGAGGGGAATTTAGGGGAGCTTTGCAATTTAGGGGAGCTTCCTTGCTGATAGCATTGGCCTTTACCCTGTCAACTTTCGCTGTCCCCGCAAAACGTGGAAACTGGCATATCTTAACTCTTGCTGACAGCACCACAGTGAGTGCCGAACTTCTTGGCAACGAGTTCTTACGTTTCTGGCGCTCAGCAGATGGCAGGACTTTCGTCAAAGACTCTGATACCGGCTTTTTTGAGACTGCCGACCTGCAATCCTTGCGTGAACGCTCTGCCGCAAAACGGCCAAGAGCCAGGCGAGCCCGCACTTCTTCCACCAGAAATTCTTCTTTCATAGGCGAGAAAAAGGGCCTTATCATACTCGTGGAGTTCTCCGACCTGCAGTTCCGCTCTACACACACGCCAGAACTATACTACCAGATTGCCAACACTGAAGGCTTCTCCAACAGCATGGGCTTCAGAGGCAGCGTGAGAGACTATTTCAATGCCCAGAGCTACGGTCAGTTCCTCATTGACTTCAACATCGCTGGTCCCGTCACACTTTCCAAAGGCTATGCCTACTATGGAGCTAACGACCGCGACGGTATGGAGTATTCCGACCGCCTCGTGGAGCTTGTCGAGGATGCCTGCAATGCCGTTGACGATGCTATCGACTTCTCCGACTACGACTGGGACGGCGATGGCGAGGTGGACCAGGTGTTCCTTCTCTATGCCGGACGGGGCGAGGCAAGCGGAGGCAGTGAGGACACCATCTGGCCACACGAGTGGGATCTCTACTCCGCCGGGGGCAGGGTGCTGCCTCTCGATGGCGTATATGTCAACACATACGCTTGCAGCTGCGAACTGGCTTCCGCTACACAGATTGATGGCATCGGCTCTATCTGTCATGAGTTCTCTCATTGCCTCGGCATCCCTGATATGTACGACACCAACTCCGTTTACTATGGCATGGACTGCTGGGATCTGATGGACTATGGCAACTACAACGGCGACAGCTTCATCCCCGCCGGCTACACAAGTTACGAGCGCATGTTCTGCGGCTGGTCAACCCCTATAACTCTCGATGAGAACTGCTCCATTGAGGGCATGGTGGCAATAGGCGACGGCGGAGACTCTTATATTATTTACAACGACAACCACACCGACGAGTATTACCTGCTTGAAAACCGTCAACTCTCCGGCTGGGATGCCGGACTTCCCAACTCTGGCCTCCTCATTCTTCACGTTGACTACGATGCCACTGCATGGGAAAACAATGAGGTCAACACATCCTCAACACAACGCTGTACAATCTTCCCCGCCGACAACGATTTCAACCTGTATCATACCTACGGCGACATCTACCCTTACGGCGACAACAACAGCCTGACAAGTCTCTCACAGCCCGCCGCCCTTCTCAACAACCCTAACGCCAACGGCACTTATTATATGAACAAGGACATCAAAGACATAACTCAGAACTCTGATGGCACCATATCATTCTCTTTCACAAACCGCTCCCAGTCACAAGATGGTATCAACATCGTAACCTCCGATGATCTCGACATTCCAACCTCCAATGCCATCTATTCAATTACAGGCTCACGACTCGGCACCGATTCCAGCATCCTCCCACACGGCATTTATATAATTGGAAACAAGAAAATCCTGAAATAGCCCATTCCTTATTTAATCTCCCCTAATATCATTGCTGACTTTGGGGACACACTTCAAAACAAGAAAAGTGCAACACTATGAATACTTTTCACAATGTTGCACTTCTATGTTGAATGTATGGCAATTCGGGCCAACATATTGCCAAAGAAAACGGTTGGAAACCGAAGCCCCTCACCTGATTTTATCAAGCCATGACTTTCGATTTCCAACCTTGTCATTAAGCGACAGAAATGTCGTTTAGAGAATAGTCTTAACGGCCTCAAGCATACCCTTCTCCTGAATGAGGTCGAGGTCTTTCTTAACAAGAGCGTTAAGTCCTGCGATGTTGTTCAGGTTCTCACCCCAGATGCTTTCAGCAGCAAGAACACCGTCAGTAACCTTCTGCGTGTCGCCCGTTGCCCAAAGATTCTTGAGCAGATCCATGATATCCTGTGCGTCGTTAGGAACGATGTCCGTACCGTCAGCACGCTTGCCACCTTTATAATAAGTGATGATAGCAGCAAGACCGAATACAAGTCCTTGTGGCAGCTCACCCTTGCGCTCAAGATATGTCTTTACGCCTGGGAGGTCACGTGTCTGATACTTCGGGAATGAGTTGAGCATGATGCTCGTTACCTGGTGGTCAACGAATGGGTTCATGAAACGCTCGAGAACGTCACCAGCGAACTTCTGAAGCTCATCCTTCGGCAAGTTAAGAGTTTCCATCAACTCCTCAAACTGTACCTTGTGGATGTATTTGCCAACTACCTCATGCTGGCAAGCATCACGTACGATATTGATACCGCTAAGGAATGCAACAGGACTGAGCACTGTGTGAGGACCATTCAGCAAAGTAACCTTCCTCTCATGATATGGCTTCTCTGACGGAACGAACAATACATGCAAACCTGCCTTGTCTGCAGGGAACTCCTCTGCGATTTCCTGCGGAGCCTCGATTACCCAAAGGTGGAAAATCTCTGCCTGTACAACAAGGTTGTCCTCGTAGCAGATCTTCTGCTGGATGTCCTTGATTTCCTTGCGTGGGAATCCTGGTACGATACGGTCAACCAATGTAGCGTAAACACCGCAGCACTCTGTGAACCATTTCTTGAAGTCCTCACCAAGATTCCAAAGGTCGATGTACTTATAAATGCAGTCTTTCAATACGTGACCGTTCAGGAATATAAGCTCGCATGGGAATATGATAAGACCTTTCTTCGGGTCGCCGTTGAATGTCTGATAACGACGATAGAGCAACTGTACCAACTTGCCTGGATATGAACTTGCCGGCGCATCCTCAAGTTTGCAACTTGGGTCGAATGTGATACCTGCCTCTGTGGTGTTGGAGATTACGAAACGGATCTCTGGCTGGTCTGCAAGTGCCATGAATGCCTGGTTCTGTGTGTAAGGATTCAATGCACGACTGATAACGTCGATACGAGTAAGACTGTTTACCGGTTTACCCTCGTCAAGTCCTTGCAGGTTAACGTGATACAGGCAGTCCTGACCGTTGAGCCAGTCAACCATACCCCTGTCAATAGGCTGAACAACAACTACAGAACCGTTGAAGTCGGTCTTCTGGTCCATGTTGTAGATAATCCAATCAATGAAGGCACGCAAGAAATTTCCCTCACCAAACTGAATGATTTTCTCTGGCATTACGCTCTTCGGCGCTGTCCTTTTGTTTAATGCTTGTAACTTTTTCATGATTTGTATTAAATTTAATTTGTCAGTTTTCCATTACCATTGCAAAGTTAATGTTTTTATCGTTAACTTGTCGTTTTTTTATTATTAAATTAAGTAAATAATTCTCTCTAAATCACATTGCAAAGATGTTGAATCCTCCGTCAACCACGGCGACAGTACCAGTTACGAACTTTGCAGCATCGCTCATAAGATAATGTATCGTACCGCAGAGCTCCTCCGGGTCACCCATCCTGCCGAATGGTGTCTTGTTGATTACATCATTGCCTCTCTGTGTATATGTGCCGTCTGGATTAGTCAGCAATGCCCTGTTCTGTTCGGTTATAAAAAAACCTGGAGCAATGGCATTCACCCTGATGCCTTCCCCGAATTTCTTTGCACACTCCGTTGCCATGAAAGCGGTGAAATTACTGATTCCTGCCTTTGCCGCCGCATAGCCACACACGCGGGTGACAGGGCGGAATGCTGCCATTGACGAGAAATTTATTATAGAGCCTTTACCCTGCTTCACCATCGGCTGCAAAAATATTTGCGTAGGTATCACTGTTCCTGTAAGGTTCAGTTCCACGACTTTCTGGAAATCCTCCACTTTCAAATCAAAGATATTCTTGTCAGGGGCTATAATCGCACCGGGCATATTCCCACCGGCTGCATTGAGCAAGGTGTCTATCCTGCCATATTTAGCTAAGATGTCATCACAGTTTTTCTGCACGAGTTTCTGATTCATCACATCGGTCTTCATGAAATCGGCATTATTACCATCTTTCCTGATGCTCTCCACTATCTCATTCCCTGTTTTCTCGTTCCTGCCAAGTATAATAACCTTTGCGCCGTTGGCTGCCAAATATTTCGCTATCGTCCTGCCGAGCACACCTGTTCCGCCGGTGATCACTGTCACATTGCCGTTTATATTAAATAGTTCGTTCATATCTTATAAAATTTTAATATTATTGATTAATGCCCAATTCCCTGTCAACCGATGCCAATATGCCTTCCACCTGGCCCAATGCGAACATACGTCCGAGGAACGTATAGCCGGCGTTATAGCCACGGTCAAGGTCTCCAAGCATGTTCGGACCATGGTCAACTCTCATAGGGAGTTTCGGATTTACTTTCTCGAAAATATGTGCCAACTCTATCAGGTCAGCACGTCCGCCAAGGTGGGAAGCCTCCGTGAAATCACCGTTAGGGAACACCTTGCAGGAGCGCATGTGTACGAACCATGTGCGGTGGGCATATTTGCGTGCGAGTTCCGGGATGTTGTTGTGAGCACCTGCCGACAATGATCCGGCACAGAAAGTGAGTCCGTTGTGTGGGTCGTCAACTGCATTGAGGAAACATTCAATATCCTCATCGCACGTAACAATGCGTGGCAGTCCAAGTATCGGGAACGGTGGGTCATCGGGGTGAACGCACATATACATTCCATACTCATTGCACACTGGCATTATGGCACTCAGGAAATATCTCATATTCTCACGCAACTTGTCTTTTGTTATATCCTTATACAAAGCCAATAGTTGTCTGAATATCTCAACCGGATGCTCGTCATTCTCCGTTATGTTGCCGTTCACGAAACCTTGAGTCTTCACTATTATGTTCTCAACCAAACGATGGTCATCCTCCGCGCTCATCTCCTTTTTCAGTTTCTCTACCTCTTGCATTACCTCACTACTGTAATCTTTCTCCGCTCCCTCGCGTTTCAGGATACAGCAGTCAAAGTAAGCAAACTGCGCATGACTGAAATACAGATTACTTGTTCCATCCGGATTTGGATGTGCAAGATCTGTCCTCGCCCAGTCGAGTACTGGCATGAAATTAT
>JAJPZD010000050.1 GCA_021204605.1 Prevotella sp. | reverse complement strand
ATGAACACCATAATCGCAATGACCAAGGAAGCAGATAATACAACCATTGCGGTGTGTGTGAGTTCGGAACGTGTCGGCCATGTCGTCTTATGCGCAAGCTCGTTGTAACACGATTTGCAATAATTCAATATACCCTTGTAAATCTTTGATATACTCATATTGTCGCTTATGTTTGCACGGGAAGAGAGGCTCGAACTCCCGACACCTGGTTTTGGAGACCAGTGCTCTACCAACTGAGCTATTCCCGTAAAATAAGTTCTTGCCGCAAGACAAGAACTTATTTTACCTTTTAAAGTAATTATTATTAATCGTCGATAATCTCTGTAATCTGACCGGCTCCTACCGTACGACCTCCCTCACGGATAGCGAAACGCAAACCTACGTTCAATGCAACAGCGTAAATCAACTCAACGTTAATAGTTACGTTATCACCAGGCATTACCATCTCAATGCCCTCCGGCAAGGAAATCTCACCTGTACAGTCCATTGTACGAAGATAGAACTGTGGACGATACTTGTTCCCAAATGGGGTGTGACGACCGCCTTCCTCTTTCTTCAATACGTATATCTGGGCCTTGAACTTCTTGTATGGCTTGATCTGACCCGGATGGCAGAGCACCATACCACGCTTGATCTCGTTCTTGTCGATACCACGCAGGAGCAAACCAACATTATCACCAGCCTCGCCCTCGTCGAGAATCTTACGGAACATCTCCACACCGGTAACAACGGAGTTCTTGTCCTCTCCAAGTCCGAGAAGCTCAACAGCATCACCTACCTTAACACGACCAGTCTCAATACGGCCTGTGGCAACTGTTCCACGACCTGTGATTGAGAATACATCCTCAACAGGCATCAAGAATGGCTTGTCGGTATCACGCGGTGGCAGAGGTATCCAACTGTCAACAGCGTCCATGAGCTCCATAACCTTCTCTTCCCACTTTGCTATACCATTCAATGCACCAAGTGCGGAACCACGAATGATAGGGGAGTTGTCGCCATCATAATCATACTGGTCTAAAAGCTCGCGCATCTCCATCTCTACAAGCTCTAACATCTCCTCATCGTCAACCATATCGCACTTGTTAAGGAATACTACCAAACGTGGCACGTTTACCTGACGGGCAAGAAGCACGTGCTCACGTGTCTGTGGCATAGGGCCGTCTGTAGCGGCTACAACGATAATCGCTCCGTCCATCTGTGCGGCTCCTGTTACCATGTTCTTCACATAGTCGGCATGTCCCGGACAGTCAACGTGGGCATAATGACGGGTTGCTGTCTGATATTCTACGTGCGCAGTATTAATCGTGATACCACGCTCTTTCTCTTCTGGAGCGTTGTCAATCTGATCAAAGGATTTTACCTCTGATAGGCCTTGCTTTGCCAAAACCATTGTGATGGCTGCCGTCAGAGTTGTCTTACCGTGGTCAACATGACCAATCGTACCAATATTTACATGCGGTTTGGTACGCTCGAATTTCTCTTTAGCCATAGCTTTTCTTTATTTACATTTTTAATGAATAATCGTATATTCAACTTACTCTATATTCTTTCTGGTGTAGAGCTGTAACCGAGATTTGAACTCGGGACCTCTTCCTTACCAAGGAAGTGCTCTACCACTGAGCTATTACAGCAGGGTGAGCGGAAAACGGGACTCAAACCCGCGACCCCCAGCTTGGAAGGCTAGTGCTCTATCAACTGAGCTATTTCCGCAATTGACGCTTCTCAGTGGGTGGTGATGGATTCGAACCACCGAAGTCGAAAGACAGCAGATTTACAGTCTGCCCCATTTGGCCACTCTGGAAACCACCCTCAAAAAAACAACACGCCTTTTTGAGCCTCTTGTCGGATTCGAACCAACGACCCCGAGATTACAAATCACGTGCTCTGGCCAACTGAGCTAAAGAGGCAAAGCAATGCAGCCGTCAGACTCTTTTTATAGTCGTGCTCTGAAACGGCTGCAAAGATAGACATTTTTTGTTTATCTACCAAAACTTTTTTAGTGTTTTTTCATCTTTCACGTAATTTTTCCTTGAATTTAGACAACTTCACCTTCATGGAATCGATGCACTGGTCAACTCCTTCCTCGAATGTGTCACACGTCTTGTCAACATATAGACTTGTGCCCGGCACGCTGACTACCATATCCACCTCTTTATTTAGAGCGGTGGCCGGCTTGATTACTTTCAGTGTTACTTCCACATTGCGGATCCCATCGTATGATCTTTCCATTTTTGCGACTTTTTTCTCGATGAACGCCTTTAACTGTTCCGTTGCATCGAAACGGATTGACTGAATTTTTATTTCCATAGTTACCTCCTTGTTTTAAGGTTCTTTTTATGCCCTCGGATGGGCTGATTTATATACTTTTTTGAGCTGCTCGAATGTGGTGTGGGTGTAGATCTCTGTTGTGGTCAGACTGCTGTGCCCTAATAGCTTCTTCACGCTCTCTATTCCCGCTCCGTGATTGAGCATGGCGGTGGCGAATGTGTGCCGCAACACATGGGGGGTGCGCTTCTTCATCGTTGACACTCGCGAAATCCACTTGCTTACATCGCGTCGCACCTGGTTGTGCGTCATCCTCTCTCCCTTGCTTGACAGGAATAGGGCATCAGACTTTTTCGCTATTGTGGCATCTCTTATAGTGATATAATGTGTAAGGGCTGTATATAATTCCTGCCCGAAAGGAATTACTCGTTGCTTGTCGCGCTTTCCCGTTACCTTTACATAGCGTGCCTCTAAGTCAACGGATGTATCGTCCAGACCCACAAGCTCTGACACTCGAAGACCCGCCTCGTAAAACAGCATTATGATTGTACGCGTGCGTATGTCAACATATTTGGCGGAATCGCCTAAGTCAACATCCAAAAGCGTGTCTATCTCGCTCTCTCGCAGGAAATGGGGAAGCGGCTTCTCTTTCTTCGGACCCACTATGCAGTGGGCTGGGTCGGAATCCACTAAGTTTCTCGATAGGGCAAAGCGGTAGAAAGATCGCACTGCACTGAGACGACGGTTAATCGTCGTGGCGGCGTTCCCCTTGTCCATCATGCTCTCTAACCAATCTCGTATAATGTCGGAATCAATAGTCTCCCACGACAGGGTGGCATCCATTTCTGTGTAGAACGCCTCAAGGCTTTTCAGATCATCACCGTATTCCTTTACCGTCTTACCGGAATAGTTCCTTTCTAATAGCAGATAGTCAAGAAATGCTTTTATTTCCATAAAATGTCGCCTCTACTTGTTTTCGGCAACGAATTTACGAAAATAAAAGCAATCTACAAAATTTCTTCGGATATTTTTATTCCTCTGTATTTCTCAGCTTCTGTACGTAAATGGCATGCTCCATCTTAAGACGTTTCAGAACCGACGGCTTGTTGTATTGCTGACGCCTGCGCAATTCCTTGATGACTCCCGTCTTTTCAAATTTCCTCTTGAATTTCTTCAACGCTCTCTCGATGTTCTCGCCATCTTTTACTGGTACAATAATCATATTTTGCTTTTAGATTTATATGTTAAACTTTTTATTTATTCAGACTTTTCTTAAAACGTCTGCAAAATTACAGCTTATTTTTTTCTCTCGCAAAATATTCTCAACTTTTTTGTTAAAGATTCGGGTTTATCTCTCTCCACCTCGAAATCTCCGGCACAATGTTGAGGGCTACTAATTCATCACGCATCTTGCAGAGATGAGCATAACTCGCATCCAACAGGGCGTTCTCCTCCGCAGTGCCCTCCGGAACCTCGTAGCTGGCGCCATCAATGCCAAGCGTGGTCTTCATCGCCATCATGATATGATCGTACTTCTCATCGTTCACGTATGTACCCACAGGGAAACGGAACGGCTCACCGCCCATCACCGCTCGTATCATCTCTACAGCAAGGTAAGACGGACTTTGAAAAGAGGAACGACCGCGAAGGGCGATAATCTTCGCACCGCCCTTCGTAACGTCCTTCTTCATCTGCTCCCACTCCTCGTCGCTGAACGACGGGGTGCCGATGAGCTCCGTCAGCTTCTTACCGCATATCGTTACGTGTGATCCGAACACTGCCATTTGCTCTCCATGACCACCGTAGGTGGCACAACCCTTTATCTCATTTTGCATCACGTTGAATTTCTTTGCCAACGCACTCTGTAGTCGCGTGGTGTCTAAACCGGCAAGCGTCGTAACCTGCGACGGCTTCAAACCGGAATACAGCAATGTCACCAAGCCTGTCAGGTCGGCGGGGTTGAAAATTATCACTACATGCTTCACCTCTGGACAATATTCCTTGATGTTCTTGCCAAGCTCCTCCGCAATCTCACAGTTGCCCTTCAACAGGTCCTCTCGTGTCATGCCCGCCTTGCGGGGCGCTCCTCCAGAGGAGATTATATACTTGGTGCCAGTGAATGCTTCCTTAGCGTCTGTGGTAGCACTGATGGTCACGTCATCGAAACCGCTTTGACGCATCTCCTCTGCCACGCCTTCAGCAGAAAACACGTCATACAGGCAGATATTGTTTGTCAAACGCATCATAAGTGCTGTCTGAACCATGTTTGAACCAATCATTCCGGCTGCGCCGACGATTGTCAGTTTCTCGTTTGTTAAGAATTTCATAATACCTATTTTTTATGAATGTACTGCAAAGGTATGAAAAAAGATTAAGAACAGCCATTTATTGTTCCTTTGATTTGTTATTAAATTGAAAAAGACTTATCTTTGTAATGTGGATTTTACAATTTCTATTATGAATATATCTGTTAAAAAACGGCTTTCTGACCTGCGCGACGTGTTGAGACGAGAGAGCTTAGACGCTTTCATCTTTCCAAGCTCTGACCCGCACAACGGTGAGTACGTCCCCGAACACTGGCAGGGCAGAAAGTGGATCTCTGGCTTCAATGGCTCGGCAGGCACCGCTGTGGTTACTATGGACACTGCCGCCCTTTGGACTGACTCGCGCTATTTCATCGCGGCCGAGAACCAATTGGCCGGTACGGAGTTCAAACTCATGAAAGAGGGTATCGAGGGAACGCCTTCAATAATTGAATGGCTTGGTATGAAACTGGCCTTGTCTCCAAATCCTATGGTGGGCATCGATGGTAGGGTCAATGACGACGCTACAGTGGAGGAGCTTATCCAAGGACTCCGTGCTAACGGTGGCATAACGGTGAGGACCAACTTCGACCCGCTTGACGTGATCTGGCACAACCGACCGACATTACCGCTTGATAAGGTGGTGATATACCCCATTCTCTATGCCGGCGAGGGCTGCAAGTCTAAACTGTGCCGCATTCGCAAGCAGCTACGTGCCCTCCACGCTGAAGGCTTGCTCGTCAGCTCCCTCGATGATATAGCCTGGACGCTCAACCTGCGGGGCTCTGACGTGCATTGCAACCCGGTGTTCGTCGCTTATCTTTTGATCTCTCATAAAAACGCTACGTTGTTTGTCGATAGCAGAAAACTCACAAGCGAGGTGAAATCTTATCTCCGCCAGGAGGGTGTCGATGTGGCGGAATATACCGACGTGGACAGGGCTCTCCTGAAATACAAGGAATATAATATCTTGCTTGACAAGAATGTGATAAACTATTCTTTATATAATAAGGTATCGTGCCGGAAAGTAAATACGCAATCTCCGGTGCCTCTTCTGAAAGCACGCAAGAACGCCACGGAGATAAATGGCTTCCGCAACGCTATGCTCCGCGACGGAGTGGCAATGGTCAAGTTCCTGCGCTGGCTTAAACCGGCTGTTCAGACAGGGGGACAGACTGAAATATCGGTGAGCGACAAACTGGCGTCCCTGCGGGCGGAACAGCTCTTGTACAAAGGCATTTCTTTCGATACCATAGCTGCTTATCAGGAGCATGGCGCTATCGTTCATTATGTGCCCACTCCGGAATCTGATGTGCCGCTGAAACCGGAAGGCTTCTTGCTCTTAGACTCCGGGGCGCACTATCTGGACGGCACCACTGACATTACGCGCACCATCGCGCTTGGCAGGGTTACGGATGAACAAAGGAAAATTTACACTCTCGTGCTCAAAGGGCATATACAACTCTGTACGCTCAAATTCCCTCGCGGCGCAAGCGGCACTCAGCTCGACGCCCTCGCTCGCAAGGATATGTGGCGTGAGGGTTATAACTTCCTACATGGTACAGGGCATGGGGTGGGGGCTTTCCTCAATGTTCACGAGGGCCCTCACCAAATACGTATGGAGTATATGCCGGCTCCGTTTATGGAAGACATGACTATTACCGACGAACCGGGCCTGTATCTCGAAGGCAGATTCGGTGTGCGCATTGAGAATGTACTGCTCACTGTGCCATATAAAAAAACGGTGTTTGGCTGCTTCCTGGAATTTGTGCCTCTCTCTCTTTGCCCCATCGACTTGTCTCCTGTTATCTTGTCACTACTCACACCGGACGAGATATTGTGGATAAACGATTATCATAAGTTGGTGTATGATCGACTTTCCCCGCTCCTCGACAACGACCACCGCCAGTGGCTACAAGAAGCAACAAAAGCAATAGACACCCACCTTCACCCAATGTAGGGACACAATTTATCGAGGCCGAATACCCCCACCTTCACCCAATGTAGGGACAGAATTTATTCTGTCCGCTCGTTTCGCAGAAACGAATGTTTACACCCACGTTCACCCACGTACATCCTGTCTGGACTCTCGTTTACACCCACGTTCACCCACGTACATCCTGTCTGGAC
>JAJPZD010000134.1 GCA_021204605.1 Prevotella sp. | reverse complement strand
CCGGAGGTAATCAGGCGACTCGGTGTAATCGCTATAAACACGGCTATTGAGGTTGACATCTACGGAAATGCCAACTCTACTCATATCAGTGGAATAAAGATGATGAACGGTATCGGTGGCAGTGGCGACTTTGAACGCAATGCATATATCAGTATCTTCACTTGCCCGTCAACGGCAAAGGGCGGACTAATCAGCTCGGTTGTTCCTATGGTTAGTCACCATGATCATTCTGAGCACGATGTCAATGTTATCGTAACTGAACAGGGTATTGCTGACCTGCGTGGCAAGAGCCCTCTTGAGCGTGCCGCACTCATCATTGACAACTGCGCACACCCCGACTACCGTCCGATGCTCCGCGAGTATTTGAAGATTTCCATAGGTGGACATACCCGCCATTGTTTACCAGCCGCATTCGCAATGCACGACACGCTGCTGCGCAAGGGCGATATGCACCAGACAGACTTTTCTGAATACATTAAGTGAAGATAATGCCTTCGGTTCTCATCACAGGCGCAAGTGGCTTCATAGGCAGTTTCATGGTTGAGGAGGCTCTAAGACGGGGCTTCAACACATGGGCTGCGGTTAGGAAAAGCAGCTCGAGGAGATGGCTGCAAGATAGTAAGATACACTTTATCGAACTTGATTTCAGTAATCCCAGCGCTTTGGATGAGCAACTTAAAGGACGTGATTTCAATTATGTGATTCATGCGGCGGGAGTTACGAAATGTTTGAATTCCGATGATTTCTTCCGCATGAACACACAAGGGACAATAAATCTTGTCGAGGCCTTGCGTAGGAATACGCCCTCTTTGCGACGGTTTGTGTTCATCAGCAGTCTTAGTGTGTGCGGCCCTGTCAAGGAGATACTGCCGTATCAGAACATAACCTGTGATGATGAACCACGCCCTAACACCGCATACGGAAAAAGCAAGTTGAGGGCGGAGCAGTATATTGACGGATTGGCTGATTTCCCTTGCATTACATTGCGCTTGACGGGGGTATATGGACCGAGAGAGAGAGACTATTTCATGATGGCAAAGAGCATACAACGCCATATTGACTTTGCCGCCGGTTGCAAACCGCAGGAGCTCACCTTTGTTTATGTAAAGGATGTGGTTGACGCTTCTTTTTTGGCTCTTGAAAAAGGGAAAAGGGGGGCTAAGTATTTCATCAGCGATGGCAATGTGTATTCGGCACGCATGTTCAGTGACCTGATACGCCATGAATTGGGCAATATCTGGCTGCTACGTATAAAGGCACCTCTGTGGCTGCTTCGTGTGGTAACGCTTTTTGGAGAGTATAAAGGACGACTTACAGGAAAGGTTACCGCTCTCAACACTGATAAGTATCATATCATGAAACAACGGAATTGGAGATGCGACATGTCGCCAACAGTGAAAGAGCTCGGATTCAGTCCGAAATACCAGCTTGAAGTGGGAGTAAGAGAGACTATACAATGGTATAAGGAAAATGGATGGCTATGAAAACTCTTCGTGTTTTCAAATAAAAAAAATAAAAATTAAAAATTCATTTTTGCTTAAGTGTTTTCAAACAGATTATATAGTTTGATCTAAACATACATTTGGATTAACCAATACATATCACCCATGATTAAGTTCTTCAAACAACTTTTTGCCATAGAGAAAAAACCACGGAAAGGGCTGTTTTCGTTGGAGTGGGTGGTAGTCTCTTATCTCGTGCTTACTCTTTTAGTCGTTTTCTTTATTTATACAAAGGCTAACAACCCGGAGGCAATGATATGGGGGCGTGTGCGTATCGCCGTGATAACCGTGGCTCTTTGGATAGTTTACCGTATGATACCGTGTCGCTTTACGCGGTTTATCCGTATCGGCGTACAACTGCTACTGCTCAGTTGGTGGTATTCCGACACATACGAGATCAACAGGTTGCTGCCTAACCTTGACCACCTGTTCGCTCAATTGGAGCAGTCATTGTTCGGCTGCCAGCCTGCTTTGCTGTTCTGCAAGGCGTTGCCGTGGAATTTTTTCAGTGAGCTGATGAATTTGGGCTATGCCTCTTTCTACCCTATGATAGCTCTTGTGCTGTTGTTTTATTTCCTGTTCCGTTACAAGGAATTCGAACGTGCCGCATTCGTAACCATTGCGGCGTTCTTCATTTATTTCGTGATATTCGTTTTAGTGCCTGCCGCAGGACCAACCTTTTATTACAAGGCAGTGGGTATCAGTGATATAGCAAACGGCATCTTCCCTAACGTTAAAGACCATTTCAACTACTGTCAGGACTGCCTGCCTAATCCTGGATATGTGGACGGCATCTTTTATCATCTTGTAGAGGACGCCAAATCGGTCGGAGAGCGCCCCACGGCGGCTTTTCCAAGCAGCCATGTAGGTATCAGTACGGTGCTGCTGTTGCTGTCATGGCATACAAGAAACCGTAAACTCTTCTATGTCATCCTGCCCTTTTATATCATCCTATGTCTCTCGACGGTTTATTTACAGGCGCATTACGTGATAGACGGAATAGCAGGGCTTGTTACAGGGGCGATGTTCTATTTTGTCCTAATGGCATGTTCTGTCAGGATGAAAAACCGATAATTTAAGAAAATATTCTTATTTTTGCACTCGTGATTAGAATTAGACATATCATCTTAACGATACTTGTTCTGTTGCTGCCAATAGTGGTAATGGCACAGGATGACAAGGGAAACAAATCTGTTAACCCAGAAGACAGAGACGTGGATATGGATAATCCAACATTCGTGCCGCTTGTTAAGGTGGGGAAGGTGCTTGTCGAGGGCGACAGCTTGCAGTATGTGGAGTTCAACAACGTTTATGTTTATCCGGAGCCGTTGTTCAAGAACGCCAAACAGAAAGCGGCATACAACAGGCTTGTATATAATGTGAAAAAAGTTCTTCCAATAGCCAAAGAGGTGAATCAGATTATCATCGAGACCTACGAATACCTGCAGACACTTCCTAACAAGAAAGCCCGTGACGAGCACATGAAAAGGGTTGAGGAGGACATAAAGAAAAAATATACCCCAAGAATGAAAAAACTCACCTATTCACAAGGCAAACTGCTCATAAAACTTGTGTATCGTGAGTGCAACTCTTCAGCATACGACCTTATCCGCTCGTTCATCAGCCCTGTGCGTGCCGGCTTCTACCAAGCATTTGCATGGGCTTTCGGCGCAAGTCTGATGAAGAAATATGACCCGGAGGGTGTTGACCGCCTTACTGAAAGAGTGGTGCTAATGGTAGAGGCGGGACAGATTTAGAGTTAAGAATTAAAAATTCGTTTTTGCTGAGATTTTAGTCGACTGTTACATAAAATTCCAGAACATTTATCGTTTTCCTTAAAGCTCATATTCTGGCGTTTTTAAGTTCTATTCTGAGTAGAGCACTTGGATTAGTGTCTGACCTACTGCTTTCAGGGTGTTTTTGTCGATATGGTCCATATCATCACTTATGGTGTGCCATGTGGGACCGAAATTGCTCTGCTCGCAGTCGGGGTAGTAGGGTATTATGTCTATTGTCGGAATCTTGGCTTTTTCGTTGACCGGCACATGGTCATCAGTAATCATTCCTCCTTCCTTTTCAGGGAAGTAACTGCCGTAACCTACGACCTTAGCTGCCTCCCACACCTTTTTGACAATGTCATTGGCATATTGCAGCGATGTGCTTTCTTTCCAGAACTGTGCACCCTGTCCTCCTACCATGTCGAGTAGGATACCGAAACGCGCTGTGTAGCCCTCTTTATGAAGATTCTGTGACCAGTGCTGTGCACCCAATGCCCAAGTGCCGTCGCTGTATGGGGCTTCACTCCACATCGGAACACCCCAGTCTTCTGCATCAAAGCAAACGAAATCCACGCCGATGTCCAGTTTTGGGCTGTCGCTTTTCAACAGTCTTGCTATTTCGAGCATCACGGCGACACCGCTCGCACCGTCATTGGCTGCCAGCACTGGCTTGTGCCAGTTGGCGCTGTCTGGATCGTTGTCTGCCCACGGCCTGCTGTCCCAGTGAGCACAGACAAGAACACGCTCTGATAGTTCAGGTCGGTAACTTGCTATGATATTCATGCTTTTCAGTTGTGTGCCGTCATATCCTGTGAGTGTGGCTTCTTGTGCCGCTACGGTGCAGCCGTATTCCCTGAACTTGTTCATTATCCATTCCCCGCACAGCTCATGTGCCATACTGTTCATTGTGCGTGGACCGAAATCACACTGATTACTACAAAAAATGTATGCGCTGTCTGCGTCGAAAGATGGTCCTACCGCTTGAGCTTTATTATCACCGCTATTCTCTGATGCTTTTTTGTTGCCGCATGCGGTGATGGCGAGTAGCAGGAGAATGAAATAAATATATCTTTTCATTGTCGTGTAAGTCTTCTATTTTGTTTTTGAGGCCTGCACTTGCTCCATTAACCGTAGCCAGTTGCCGCCCCATATCTTCTCTATATCACTCTCGTTGTATTTATGGTTAAGAAGTTGTATGGTGAAGTTGATAAGTTCTGATGAATCGGCAATGCCTTTTACCCCTCCGTCGCCGTCGAAGTCGGTGCCTAATCCAACGTGTTCCACTCCCATTATGGATATTGCATGCTCCAAGTGGCGCAACAAGTCAAGTATGCTTGCCTCTGTGTTGTCATTGCGGAGGAAACCGTGATATAATGTCAGATGGACCAACCCGCCGCTGCGTGCCAATGCTCTCATCTGGTCATCAGTGAGGTTCCGGGACATGTCGCACAGGACCCTGCAGTTGCTGTGACTGCAAACGATGGGCTGCGAGCTGATCTCAATGGCATCGTAGAAACTCTTCTCACCGGCATGGCTGAGGTCAACCATCATGCCGCAACGGTTCATCTCCTGTATCACTTGTGCTCCGAACTCGCTGACACCATTGTGGGTGTCATCCCCACGACAACTGTCGCAGATATCATTGTCTCCGTTATGGCATAGGGTGATGTAAACTACACCTCGTTGTGCGAAGTGGCTCACATTGGCTATGTCATGATCAAGTGCGATGCCGTTTTCAATCCCAAGCATTATCGAGCGGAGCCCTTTCCGCTTATTCTCAATGAGCTCTGAAGGCGTCCGCGAGATATTCACGTATTGGTTGTTCGCTTTTGCTATATCTTCTATCTTGTCGAAGATAAGATCTGCATATCTTTTTGGTGTGCTTACAGGGAAAGCAACCTTTGAGGAGAATGTCTCACCTTGTTTTGGCTGTGGAAGGTAAGCCGCCATTATCACGGCATCCTGTCTGCCCTCCGCCATCTTTTGTATGTCAACCAATATACGTGGATCCCTCTGCCCGAAGTGTATTCCCTGTGGGAAGAACATAGGAGTGTCGCAATGGGTGTCTAATGTGATTATCCGCCGGTGCAACTCTTTGGCAGAATGGAAAACTCCCGCTTGGGCGACAAGCCACTTGAAAATCGGTAATCCACTGCTATCCAGCCATTCCGGATGCCATTGAACGCCGATTATCGGCTTGTATTCATCGCTTTCGATAGCCTCTATCACCCCATCCACTGCCGTTGCCGTAATGCGGAACCTCTTGCCTCCGTCTTTGACGGCCTGGTGGTGGAAGGAATTGACAGCCATACTGTCTCTATTATATAAGGTGTAAAGAATGGAACCCTCCTTGATGTTAACAGTATGTGTTGGCGTGCTTCTATCGGCATCTTGACTGTGCTTTATAGGGGCGGGCCGGTCGTGTCCCGTTTTGACACGTTTCTCGTATGCCTCCTCTATGTCTTGCTCAATCTCTCCATCGAGAGACATCGCCAATGCCTGTATCCCCCGACATATTCCGAGCATTGGTATCTGGCGGTTGTAGGCAAGACGCACCGTCAGCAGCTCAGCCTCGTCGCGTTTGCTGTTTATGCTATGCAGGCGTGGGGACGGCTCCTCGCCAATCCACAGAGGGTTTATATCTCCGCCTCCCGTAAGTATCAGCCCGTCGATATTCTCAAGTGTGTTGATTATCACGTCGCTGTCGGCGATGGGTGGTATAATTATGGGTGTGCCACCGGCTTTCACTACTGAATCATAATATCTGTCACAAAGTCGGGCTTCCCCGTCAACGAAATTGCCGCTAAGCCCGATGACTGGCCGGTATTCCGCTTCCGGGTATTTCGTATAGATGGCATCGAGGCGGCTTTGAATACTGAAAGATTCCAATGGCATTTATTTTATTCCGTCCTGTGGAACGGGGATGTCTCTCTTGATGCTCTGTTCCAATGATATGAGTGTCTCTGTCGCCACGACACCTGGAATGCCCTGCATCTGGTTGTTGAGCAGATCCATGAGCTGCTCATTGTCGCGTGCGTACAGTTTCACGAGCATTGTGTAGGGACCGGTGGTGAAATGGCACTCCACTATTTCCGGAATGTGGTCTAAACGCTCTACTACCGACTTGTACATATTTCCTCTTTCAAGGGTGATGCCTACGTATGTGCATGTGGTGTAGCCAAGACTTTTGGGGTTGATGTCGAAACCACTGCCTGTTATCACATTCCCATCAACGAGATGCTGCACGCGCTGGTGGATAGCTGCACGCGACACTCCGCATACTGCCGCCACTTCCTTGAATGGTATTCTTGCGTTTTGCGACAAAATGCCGAGTATTTTCTTGTCAAGGTTGTCTATCTTTTCCATTTTATGTTAATTTTATAAATTTATTCCTCCCTTTTTCGCTTTTGTCCTTTAATCGTTTGACAAAGCAAAAATATATATTATAATTCAAACGTGCAACATTTTGATATAAAAAATCGTATTTTTAATACAAAATGACATAACACCAGTGTATAG
>JAJPZD010000096.1 GCA_021204605.1 Prevotella sp. | reverse complement strand
GCACGTCCGGAGATATCTCCACATATCTTCTCTCGTCTCAAAGTCTGTTACATTAGGGAACATCAATTTCGCCCTTTTTTCTCCTAATGTGTTGCAAAAACATTGCCATGTTGTGATGCCGTTATCTGTAAAACAACTTAATACTTGGCTGTCGAGCTCTATAGTATCTGTCGCAAAGGCGAATACAGCATCATTATCAATGGTGTCAAGCAGCAGACGTGTGGCTTGAATATCTTTGCAATCCAATACAAAGCTACTTACTTTCTTGCCATTTGATAATATAAAACCGAACATTAATATTCCAACAAGAATGAACCTCTCCTTGCTCCTGGCGTGCCTGAAAATGAGTAACAGAGAAAACCACATACATAATGCTGACGGGAAAAGATAACGGCTGATAAATACCGGCCTGAATGTTAAAGACAGTGCCATTCCAATGGCAAAAGTGCCCAACAGCACACACAGACCCATTATATCATCAAAAGATATTCTCCCGTCTTTATTCCTTAAAACCTTAACAAACAAGAAAGGCAGAATGGTGTGGACAGGTATGAACAGGAAAATGCAAGTGAGAATAAATTCATTTACGCTGAGATCTATCCAGAAATGCTCGGATACCAGACGCAACTGGTGCAACAACGACATTAGCCAAGGAAGAAACGCCAATACGACAATAATGCCACACACAAACAATCTCAACAGCATACGCCTGTCGTGCAGACAAATCCACACTAACAAGATAAGCCATATTATTGAGACTGATATGAGGGCATAATAATGGGTGTAGGCAGCACATACAGAGAACAGCGTGATGATAAGCCACGTTTTCCAGTCTCCTTTACCGCTCATGACATCACGCGCATATAGGAAAGTTGCTGTTACAAAAAACAGAGCCCAACTGTACATACGTATTTCCACGCCATAGCGGACAAGCTCGAAAAAGGCGCAAAGACATAACAGCAACAGCCAGCGTGCCTGTCTCCACTCTCCACCTTGCAGCTTCTTTAAACATAAGAGAGCAGTAAGCACGTAAGCTACAAGAGAGAACAGCCGCGACAAGACAATGATGACATAAATATCATTCGATCCAAAAGACAGTGCTGACAGCCACGCCTTCAACATAATATAATAAAGCGGAGGATTACCATCATAGGCGACCATGTCGATGCCATCAGAGTAGCTCAACGAGACAAGATGGAGCGTAAAACCATCATCTGTCAATAAACAGGGGTTAAAAAGCAACACGGCGAACAATACGACAGAAACGGCAAGGCAAATCCATACCAATATTTTGAGCTTCTTACCTTTCAAGAAATGATCAAGACATTCGCTCTGGCTCTCATCATCGCGCAACATCATCCAGTTGATAAGGAATGTCAGTATGGGGGCTGCCAACAGACACAGCACAACACACAATATCCAAACTGATGTCGCATCTAAATAAGATAACCACAGCGGCGGGTCACTGTCGTGCTTTAACATATAGAGCATACCCACGGATATAACGGCGGATATAACCAACGAAATGGGAAATGTAATGAATGTCGCCTTGCGGCGTAACACGTCGTATGCTCCGCTTACAAAAGCAGACGCAACAATGGCGGGCGGACATATAAGATAGACAACTTCCCAAGATGCATGCACTGCCTTTGAAAGAAATATGAATGTTATAAATGATATTGTCAACGGAACATTGCACAACACATTGCGCAAAGTCGGCTTGGTGAAATATGGTCCGGTCATATTAGCTCCTTAATGTAACAGACTTTGAGACGAGAGAAGATATGTGGAGATATCTCCGGACGTGCAAAAAGGTATATTACATAATACATCCCGATATGTCAGGAGAGACAGAAGATATGCTGCCGCCTGGATATACAGGTGAATATATCGGGGAATATAGAATAGGTTATTATATATGCCACATATACAAGCTGATACCTAATGGCGAGCATGGGGAATAGGTGGTGCTTCAATGTTTTAGTGCAAACACCGCCAAACTTTTGATGGAGACACTTTTAAATCATCCGCAATCTTCCTGATGGACTCTCCCTTAGTGCGAAGTCGTCTGATTTTGCTTTCTAATTCCTGTTTGGCCTCATAATCAATATCGAGTTGTTCCTCCTCTGTTGTTGTGCGCTGTGATTTAAGATACAACACTCCGTCTTTCGCTCTCTCAATCTTATACTCCATCACATTGTCCTCACCATATTCTATTGCTGAATTTCTCGATTTCAGTTGCTTCACGTATCGGATATCTTTGCCCTTACGACTCATGTTCAAAGCGAATATGCTATCTACAATGGCCGTTATCATACTGCTTCCCTTAAGATCCGATAACGTGATCGCCTTCCAACTATTACTTTTTTTTGTGTGTGCCACTACCAAAAATTCTATTTTATAATAGTCTCTCATAATCTTTAAATTCTGCATGAACATGGCTGCAGAACCTCCCTTACATAGACATGTCAAATTGTCGATTATTATGGCTACAATATTCTTCTCACTTATTGCTTTCGTAATAAGATATAGCATATTGTTTACCGTAAACCTGCGGGTATCATCCTCCTTGATTGTCAATCTGACCAGCTCCTTGGGAAATGTATGGGTATTCTCTGCATTGTCTCCCCTAAGCCTCATCTGCTGCTGATACTCGCTCATTTCCAAGTCAATATACAATACAATAAAATCTTTATATCCGAAACCTTCGTATTTCTTACATAGCTCCTCGCCGATCATAAGCGCATACTGACTCTTGCCTGAACCCGGCGGACCTATCAGCATCGCTAAGTCGCCTTTATAAAATAATGAACCATACAACTGCTTCGGCCGATGCCATTTCTTTAAGCCCTCCAAAAACTTGTTGTAACTCTGATATTCAAAAAATGGCATCTCTTCAGGTTTATTTTCTTTCATTTTCTTCATTTAAAAATATTATAACTTTAATTAAATATTAACTCTTTATCTGACGGTTTCGCCAGATTTAATTCTCATGTTTCTTGTTCTCTTCTTTACGCCTATGCGTATTCTTTATTTTATCAGGTTTTTTGTGCCTCACGGCTCGTGGGGGTCTTCTCACTCCACATCTTTAATTTCTTTTCTTCTCATTTTTTTCTTCAATTAATTTTCTTAGCCTGTCTTGCTTCTAACAATAGAAGTGTTAACTTAACATTAATAAATGTAACTCTTACATTCTCTTCTGATAATGCGCCTCGCACCACGTGCCTCCTCACATTTAACACCAACAAAATTACAAAAAAAATTCCAAAAAAATCGTTTCCTCCTTATTTTTTTCTCAATTAACTCAAGTTTCGCAAGTTAATAGAATTGAAAGAAAAGGCACAGAGATTTCTGTAAATCGCGGAAAATCTGACGTGTAGGCTGATTACACCCTCGTACACCCAATGTAGGGATAGAATTTCTCGATTTAGCGAACACAGAGCCAAGCTCGCTTGAGCTATGTTGAGCGTGAGAGAATTTTTTCGTAAGCCGAAAGCAGAACCGAACTTGTTCGAGTTATGTTGAGGCGAGAAAAAATCAACGGAGTTAAATCACTGAAAGTAATTTATTCTGTCCACTCGTTTCGTAGAAACGAATGTTTACATCCATGAGCCACTCTCCAGGTGGTTCTCCCCCTAATGGGGGAGCCGGAGGGGGCTTTCTCACGCCACAACGGGGCGTATGTTTACATGAATTATTGGCAGAGGCATTGGCGAAAACAAGAAAACAAACTTGATAACAACTTGCGAAACTTAAGTCAATTAATTAAATTATTGTATTTCTCTCTCTTGAAATTTGCTTATTCCTTTTTTTATCACTATCTTCGCAACGGATTTTAGTGAATAGCTCGCTCTTGACAATGCTGACGACATAACTCTGAAAAATAGCGAAACAGTGAAATACTGAAAAAAATAGGAACAGTGAAATACTGAAAAAAAATCGTGAAACAGTGAAACACTTTTGCAATGACACTGAATCACCAAAAATGTTGGCAAAATGATACAAAATCTACTGAAATACCAGCAAAATGACAGCCTAACTGCCAAAATAATAGCAACCTGACTGTTTCAAAAAGTGAAACACTGAAACACTTTATAACTCTCGTTCCGCAAGCTGAAAATTGAAAGAAATCACACAGGGATTTGTATTTTTGACAAAATTTCAGCGAGAAGATGATAACTGCCCTAAGTGGCAACCTCTCAAGCAAAAATGAACTTTTAACTTTTAACTTTTAACTTTTAACTTGCAATGCTTTATCCGATAGGAATACAGAGTTTCGAGACTGTGATAACAGACGGTTTTGTTTACGTTGACAAGACAGAGCAAATGTATAACCTAATATCGAGTGGGCGGTATTATTTCCTCTCCCGTCCTCGCCGTTTCGGGAAATCGTTGCTGGTTTCCACGTTGGAGGCGTATTTTTTAGGCAAGCGTGAGCTGTTCAAAGGTCTTGCGATAGAACAGTTGGAGACGGAGTGGAAGAAATACCCGGTATTGTATTTAGACCTGAACACGGGGAAATACGATACATTGGATAATCTGGAAAGTAATCTGAATACCATTTTTGCGAAATGGGAAAGGATTTATGGCTCATTGGATGTGGAAAACACGTTTGAGTCCCGTCTCAAAGGTATCATAGAGCGTGCATACGAGAAAACAGGTCTGCAAGTGGTGATATTGGTTGACGAGTACGACAAGCCGATACTCACAGCGATAGACAATGAGGCACTGCAGGAGCAGTTCCGCTCCACATTGAAGTCAATCTATTCTGTGTTGAAAACCCAAAGCAAATATATCCGTTTCGCTTTCCTGACTGGCGTATCGAAGTTCAGTCACATGAGCGTGTTCAGCGACCTGAACAACTTAGAGGATATTACCTTGAATGAGCGTTATGCCGACATTTGCGGAATATCGAAAAAGGAACTGCATACCTATTTTGATGATTCCATAAAAGAACTTGCAAAGAATAACTCGATGACATTCGAGGAGGCTTGTGCGGAATTGGAAAAGTTGTACGACGGTTATCATTTCGCTCCCAATACGGCAGGGATGTACAACCCGTTCAGCCTGTTGAATACATTAAAAAGTAAAACTTTCGGTAAATACTGGTACAGGACGGGCACTCCGACATTCCTTGTCAAGATGTTACAGAAAAAGGATTATAACCTTAATGGCCTGCAGAATGAGTCGGCTACGGCAGAACTGCTGGACAGTGTGGAATCTTTGGATAATTCAGCAATACCGTTGCTATACCAATGCGGTTATCTGACGATAACGGGTTATGACAAGAGATTTGATAAATATCATCTTGGTTTTCCGAATCTTGAGGTTGAGCAGGGATTTATGAATTTCCTCTTGCCGTTTTATATTAGAAACAAGGATAAAAAAGCCAGCGATGTCCTTGATAATTTTGTATGTGATGTTGAGGAAGGCCGACCTGAGCGTTTTCTGTCAAGTATGAAAACGCTTTTGGACGGCAATGACTACAGTATAATAGGGGAGTTGGAGAAATATTTCCAGAATGTGATGTGCCTGATATTCAAAATCATGGGCTTTCACGTGGATATTGAGTATAAGACAGCTACCGGGCGTATTGACGCTGTAATAAAGACAAAAGACTATATTTACCTAATGGAGCTGAAAGTTGATACTTCTGCAGAGAAAGCTCTTGAACAAATAGAAGCAAAAAACTATGCCAAAGCGTATGCGGCAGATGAACGAAAATTATATAAAATCGGTGTATGCTTCTCGAACAAAACACGCAGTATTAGTGAATATAAAATAGAAGCCTAAGAACGCCATCACCAACAAACCCCCTCCAAGCCCCCCTCCAACTCCCCCCATTAGGGGGAGAGTCCAGACAGGATGCACGTGGATGTGGGGATGTTAAGAGTTAAGAGTTAAGAATTAAGAGTTGGGTGCGGACGTGGTCCGAATGTAATCTAATGAAAAACAATGCTTCGCAAAATAAGAAAGAAGAAATAAGAAATAAGAAATCATTCTTGCTTGGTGTTAAGAGTTAAGAATTAAGTGTAGCTCCCCAATTTATTGAGGGAGAGAGTTAAATGCGGACGGGGTTCGAATGTAATCTAATGAAAAAAGAAGAAAAAGTTTCGATTGTTGAAAAATATTTGTATTTTTGACAAAATTTCAGCGAGAAGATGATAACTGCCCTAAGTGGCAACCTCTCAAGCAAAAATGAACTTTTAACTTTTAACTTTTAACTTTTAACTTGCAATGCTTTATCCGATAGGAATACAGAGTTTCGAGACTGTGATAACAGACGGTTTTGTTTACGTTGACAAGACAGAGCAAATGTATAACCTAATATCGAGTGGGCGGTATTATTTCCTCTCCCGTCCTCGCCGTTTCGGGAAATCGTTGCTGGTTTCCACGTTGGAGGCGTATTTTTTAGGCAAGCGTGAGCTGTTCAAAGGTCTTGCGATAGAACAGTTGGAGACGGAGTGGAAGAAATACCCGGTATTGTATTTAGACCTGAACACGGGGAAATACGACACATTGGATAATCTGGAAAGTAATCTGAATGATACATTTGATGAATGGGATGATATTTATGGTGTATCAAGTAGCGGGAAACCGTTTGAGACGCGTTTCAAGAGAATTGTCCAGCGTGCCTACGAGAAGACGGGTGAGAAAGTGGTGATATTGGTTGACGAGTACGACAAGCCGATACTCACAGCGATAGACAATGAGGCACTGCAGGAGCAGTTCCGCTCCACATTGAAGTCAATCTACTCTGTGTTGAAAACCCAAAGCAAATATATCCGTTTCGCATTCCTTACCGGTGTGACGAAAT
>JAJPZD010000225.1 GCA_021204605.1 Prevotella sp. | reverse complement strand
CCCCCCCTGTTTAATCTGCGAACCTTCTACGCTTCCTGTCGTTCGAAAAATAGGGAAGCGATGCCGGGTTATGAACTTTTGGCTACACGCGAAGAAATTTATCTAAACCAGAAAAACAATACCTACCATCATGAACAAGCAACAATTAGCTTCGACCATTTGGGAAATGGCAAATCATATGCGATCAAAGATAGAAGCAAACGAATACAAGGATTTTATCCTCGGTTTTGTTTTCTACAAATTTCTTTCTGAAAAGCAGCTAAAATTTTACCGCGATAACGAGATGTCCGATGAAGATATACAGGGACAGGACGGAAGCGATCGTGAGTTCGTAAAATACGTGCAAGACAGTATAGGGTATTTCATTGCGTACAAAGATCTTTTTTCTTCGTGGAGGCAATCCGGTATGGATTTTGAAGTAACAGACGTTAGGGATGCGCTATCGGCATTTGACATACAAATAAGTGCTACCCACAGAAACGTTTTCGATGGAATTTTTAAGACGCTACAGACCGGGCTTTCCAAATTGGGTGAGAATGCAATTGCACAGACAAAAGCTATTAGAAATCTTTTTGATTTGGTTGAGAGAATTCCAATGGATGGTAAACAAGGATACGACGTTCTTGGTTTTATCTATGAGGATTTGATTGGAAAGTTTGCCGCCAATTCCGGGAAAAAGGGAGGGGAATTCTATACTCCGCACGAGATATCTGTATTGATGTCTGAAATCATTGCCGAGCATTTGAAGGGGCGTGAGGAGATTAGCATTTACGACCCAACATCGGGGTCTGGTTCGTTGCTAATCAATATTGGTCAGTCTGTTGCTCGGCGGACGCGCGGAACCAACAAAGTAGTCTATTACGCTCAGGAACTAATCGAAAATACTTATAACCTAACCCGAATGAATCTTGTTATGCGTGGGATTGCTCCTGGTAATCTGTTTGTCAGGAACGGGGACACTTTGGAAGACGACTGGCCTTTTTTTGAGGAAGGAAAACCTGAAACTTACATTCAGCGGACTGTGGACGCAGTTGTATCAAATCCGCCTTATTCTCAAAAATGGGATTCGTCAGACAAATTGAGTGATCCGAGGTTTTCGGAATATGGAGTAGCGCCAAGAGGAAAGGCAGATTACGCATTTCTGCTCCACGATCTATACCATTTAAGCCACGATGGAATTATGACAATAGTATTACCGCACGGTATTTTGTTTCGAGGAAATTGCGAAGGAGAAATCAGAAAGAATCTTATAGAAAAAAATAAAATAGATGCGATTATCGGGTTACCGGAAAATATATTTTTCGGTACACAGATAGCAACTATTATTATGGTTCTAAAAAAGAATAAAACTGATTCAAATGTTTTATTTGTAGATGCCTCAAAAAAATTTGCAAAAGGGAGAAAGAAAAATATCCTTAGATCGTCCGATATAAAATGTATTGCTGACGTCATTAATAGCAGGTTAGAAATTCCTGGTTTCTCTACCCTTGTAGGTAAAGAACAAATCGTTAAGAACGGATACAACCTAAATATTCCTCGATACATAGATTCGTCAGAAGATCTCGACACGTGGGACTTGCGCTCAATTATGTTTGGAGGGTTGCCTAAGAAGGAAGTTGATTTATTAAATCTTTATTGGGAAGATTTACCTGGCTTGCGAGAGGAAATTTTTAAGGTGACAACGCATGGTTATTTGCAAGTTTCCCAAGGAGACATAAAAGATCTTGTACTTGGCAGTCAAATAACGAAAGCCTATAAAAAGAATTTCAATTCTGCATTTGAGGGTCTGGGAGAATCTTTGAAAAGAGATTTAATTTATAATTATAATTATGAAAAAGTGTCGGCATATGAAGAAGAGGAAAAAATTACAAAGGATATTTTTTCTCGGATGTCTGGGATAAGAGCGATTGATAAGTACAGCGCCTATCAAATACTTGACGACTGCTGGGAACAAGTCAGGATGGATATAGAGATTCTTCAGGCGGATGGCAGATTCGCGCTTACAGAGGTTGAACCCAACATGGTATTAAAGAAAAAAGATAATAAGACATGCGAAGTCCAAGAAGGTTGGAAGGGACGTATTTTGCCATTTGAGCTTGTTCAGAAAAGTTTCCTAAAAGATGATTTGCGTCGCTTAGGCGAAATGCAGGACGAACTCGTAAAAATTTCAGAAGTATATGCGGATTTTATAGATGGAATTGACGATGACGACAGATTTGTTTTGAATGATGATGAAACTGGCTTTGTCGAATCTGAATTGCGTAAAAAAGTAGATGATATTTTATCAGATATTGAAACAAATGAAATTATCGAGCTGAAAAGATACTTATATTTGCCAAATGCGACAGAGAAAAAAGCATACATTAGCGAGTGTAAACATGTTGATTGGTCTGCTATACGCCCCGGTAAAAATGGGGTATTTACAAAGAGTGCAGTGAATGTCAGAATAAATGAGTTGAAGCGTAGCTATAGATTCTCTGAGGAATCTTCTGAGTATAAATTTTTGAGTATATTGAAGATGGTAGAGCGTGAAAAACATCTAAGAAAAGAGGTAAAACGTGCGACAAGGGAATTACACGAGAAAACCAAGAAAACGATCGAGACAATGAAATTTGAAGATGCCATAAAAATCTTAGAACAAAAATGGATAGATCCAATTTTAATAGGAATTGGCTCGTTGCCAGATAGGATGATAAATATATTAGTAGATAAGTTAGAGGTACAGTTGGCAAAGTATAAGGTCACATTTGCAGACGTTGAAGTGCAAATTGCAGATGTCGAGAAGAAATTGTCTGACATGGTTGGCCATCTCATGGGAAACCCATCAGATATGAAGGCGTTGTCTGAATTGCGAGTATTGCTTGTAGGGGAAGAGACGAAAATTTCTGTACTTGAGAGGTTATTTCCAGGTGACGGGAAAAAGGTTCCAGAAATTCGGTTTGAAGGCTTTACAAAAGATTGGAAGGAGTGCAGATTTGAGGAATTATACAAGGTCAGCAACGAGCGGAATGAGGATACATTCCCTGTAGAAAAAACTATTTCAGTTGCGTCAATGAGGTACAACGAGAAAGGGAGCGGGGCGAGCGTAACTTCTTTGCGGAACTACAAAATATTAAGATTCGGAGATATTTCTTACGAAGGACACAAAAGCAAAGATTTTGCATACGGCCGCTTTGTTCTTAATGATATAGGCGATGGGATCGTATCCCCTATATTTGTAACGTTACGTCCCATTGTCAAACAGGACTTCACGTTTTGGAAGTACTACATTCATTCAGAAAAGGTTATGCGATCTAAACTTGTGATGTCAACAAAGGCAGGGATAATGATGCACAAATTAGTACTGAGCGACCTGGGGAGGCAAACGATTCTCGTTCCGGAGATCGAGGAACAGATTAAAATTGGTTATTTTCTTAAATGTATTGATTTGCTTATTAATTTAGAAACTCAGAAAGTTGCAAAATTGAAGATGTTCAAATCTGCCTACTTGGGGAGAATGTTCGTGTAGTGGAGGAGGATGAAGTTAATGTCATTTGATAAAGAGGCTGAGTTTGAAGATGCAGTTGTCGATCAATTGAAAGCTAAGGGTTGGACAGGAGGGGTAATATCTAATCCGTCTGAACAGGATTTAATTGATAATTGGGCTAGTATTTTATTTAGGAATAATAATGGAATTGATCGTCTGAACGATTGCGAATTAACCAAGACAGAGATGGCGCAGATTCTGGACGAAATAGAGCGTCTTAAAACTCCATTTAAGCTGAATGAGTTCATAAATGGTAGGAGTGTGGCTTTACCAGAGATAATCCTAATGACAAGTTGCATATTGGCAAGCAAGTGGGATTGAAAATATATGACCGTAAGGAAATCTCAGCAGGCGAGAGTACGTACCAGATTGTTCGTCAACCAAAATTTAGAACGCGAGGGATTTTAAATGATCGCAGGGGAGATTTGATGTTGCTTATAAACGGGATGCCTGTTATCCATGTAGAACTAAAGAGAAGCGGGATACCTGTTAGTCAGGCTTATAACCAGATTGAAAAATATTCGTATGAAGGCGCTTTCAGAGGAATTTTTTCATTAATCCAAATTTTTGTCGCTATGTCGCCGGAAGAGACTGTTTATTTTGCAAATCCAAGTGGTACAGGATTTAATAAATCATTTTATTTCCATTGGGCAGATTTTGATAATCTACCAATTAATGATTGGAAGAGAGTTGTTTCCGAGTTGTTGAACATACCAATGGCGCACAGACTTGTCGGATTTTATACAATACCTGATAAAAAAGATAATACCCTTAAAGTATTGCGGAGTTATCAGTATTATGCAGCAAGCAAGATTGCAGCTAAAGTTGCGAAAAGGAACTGGGCCTATGGCGGAAATGCTATCCTTGGCGGGTATGTATGGCACACTACGGGTTCCGGTAAGACACTTACATCGTACAAATCTGCACAGCTAATTTCCGGTTGGAAAGATGCCGACAAAGTTATTTTCCTTGTTGATCGTAAAGCTTTGAATGTTCAGGCATTTGATGACTACAAAGGGTTTGGATCTCAGGGGGATTCAATTCAAGATACTGCAACCACGAATGAACTTGTGTCTGCACTCAGAAGTACCAAGCCGGAGGATATCTTGATTATAACTTCAATTCAAAAGCTCAGCAATGTTGCAAAAGAAGCAATGAATCTGAAAGCTCTTGAGAAAATTCTTGACAAAAGAATAGTAATTATTATTGACGAAGCTCATCGCTCAACCTTTGGCACTATGCTTGCTGCCATAAAACGGACATTCTCTAATGCACTTTTCTTTGGTTTTACAGGTACTCCGATACAGGATGCCAACAGCAAGAAAGATAATACGACAGCCACGATTTTTGGCGATGAATTGCATCGGTACACCCTTGCAGATGGAATACGAGATAAGAATGTTCTTGGTTTTGATCCATATATGGTGAGGACTTATGATGATAGCGAGCTTAGGAAGCAAGTTGCATTGCATGAGGCGAAAGCCAAGAGTGTTGAAGAAGCTTTAAATGATGAAAAAAAATCTAATGTATACAATTATTTTATGAATCGGGGTGAGGTGGAAATGGCAGGGAGGAAATTAAAGGATGGTTCATACATAAAGGGGATTGAGGACTATATCCCAAAATCACAATATACCAATAATCCTAAGCACATGGAAGCCGTTGTAAAAGACATAAAGAAAGAGTGGCTTCGACTTAGCTATAATGGGCTTTTTCATGCGATTTTAGCGACAAGTAGTATTCCGGAGGCTGTGCGGTATTACCGACTGTTAAAAAGCGAGATCCCCGAACTTAATATTACTGCAGTATTTGATCCAAACATTGATAACGACGACGACGACGGTCAGAAGCGCTACCTTGATAAAGAGGATGGGATAGTAGAAATTCTTACTGACTATAACACTAAGTTTTCGAAATGTTACGATATGGCAAGTTACGATCTGTTCAGAGTTGACGTTCAGATGCGAATTGCTCACAGAAAATCTTATATTAATGTAAAAAAAGAGCAACAACTTAACATCATGATTGTGGTCAATCAAATGTTGACAGGATTCGATTCCAAATGGATCAATACGTTGTATATGGATAAAGTTATGGAATATGAAAATTTGATTCAGGCATTTTCTCGAACAAATCGACTTTTTGGGGCCAAGAAACCATTTGGAGTTATAAGGTATTATAGACGTCCAAATACAATGGCGCGTAACATACGAGAAGCCGTCGAATTGTATTCTGGAAGTATTCCTACAGGTCTTTTCGTTGATAAACTTCCTAAAAACTTAGAGCGACTCAATGGCACATTCAATGAAATTCGGGAGTTATTTGGGTGTGCAGACATTAAGGGTTTTGAAAAGTTACCAGACGATACAGAGGCAAAAATGAAGTTTGCAAAATTATTCAAGCAATTTAATTCAACATTGGAATCTGCAAAAATTCAGGGCTTTGATTGGAATAAGTCAACTTATGTCGATGATGCGACAAAAATGCAGATTGATATTAATTTTAATCGAGATGAATATCTCGCATTATTACAGCGGTATCGTGAATTATTTCCTGTGGGTACTTCTCATGCTTCAGTAGATCTACCATATGATATTGATACGAATATAACGGAAACAAGTATGGACATTATAGATTCGGATTACATGGATTTACATTTTAGGAAATTCTTGCGAATGCGAAATGATCCTAGTAATGATCCGGAGAATGAAGTTTTTGGCAAGGTAATTAAGGACTTCCATAAGTCATTTGCTATGCTAAATCAGGAGGAACAGCATTGCGCGGAATTGTTTCTTGGAGATATCCTGTCTGGAACCGTGCACGTAGAAAATAATGGTAAAAAATTCATTGATTATGTTTACGAGTATAAGAGGCGAAATGAAAATTCTCGAATAAGTCGAGTAGCAGAAAGTTTAGGGTGTGACGAGAATTTGTTGAGAAAGATCATGGGCAAGCACGTTACAGAGCAAAATATAAATGCCCATAATTTTTTTACAGATCTTTGTAAGTCTGTTGATATTGGTAAAGCTACTCAATTTTTTCAGAAGGAGAATGGGGACGATTGTACGAAGATCTACAAGGTCAGGTCACGTGTTCATACTTACCTAAAAAACTTCATCTTGAGCGATGGCAAAAACATTTAGTCTTTACTGTATTAGCATGGTTGATATTTCGAGTTTGTGGTGAGATTTTTTCGGAGGGTTGGTGGTGGGGATTGGGTTGGTGGTGAGGAGGTGTCTCTGATAACTATCACAGCCCACACGACCGCGCCGCTAGAGCGGTCCCCTCGCATGAAGT
>JAJPZD010000239.1 GCA_021204605.1 Prevotella sp. | reverse complement strand
GGATATATTTTCATTCATTCTAACGTATTCTTGTAAATCTGATACAAAGGTAATGAATTTATTCTTTGCTTAAATTCGCAGAGCGACAATTTAACTAATATTTAAGCTGCATAAAAAAAGAGTGGCGCAACCAAGCGGTTGACCACTCCTTTTAGCACCTTAAAGGATTTTATTTTTCTGAATTCAACACGGCGTGCGGGTCATCTTTCAGACCTTTGATGTCAACGCCCCAGCCCGTTACCTTAACTGTCTTTGTCTTATGTGCGCCAAAAAACCAACTGTGCTTCTCGATTTCAAACTGTGGGTCAAGAATGATATCTTTTCCGGAGAGTTCCTTTGCACGATACAGTGCCTGCTGCTCTTCTTTCTTCAGACCACGATAGCGGTTGGAAGACGACAGGGTCTTTTTCCCATTATGGATCGTGGCAATGCCTAATATTGTCTCATAGTTCACGGTAGCCTCTACTTTTTTTGCGTTGGCATAGTCGAGGTCGGCGGCAACGTATGTGTTGATGGTGTTGCCTTTCAAGCTCATAATAGGACTTGTCTTTTCAATTGACGCGCAGCTTGTCATCATCAGGGCAATTGCAGCTGTTGCGATAAGAATTGTTTTTTTCATAAATCTTGTGTTGTCAGGCTGATGTTAGTATTCCCAAAGACAAGGCCAGCCTTTTACACCCTGCCAATGGTTCCCAATTAATTTTATATGTGAAGTTTCTGATATTCGGGCATATTCTTACTTATCTATCTGTCTTTATATGCCATTAATGTCGTGTTGATCCGGGTTGTAACCATCGCAGAGCAATTTTAATTAAATGAAATATAATGTACGAATGTGTTGGCAGCAACACTTCACCGTATTTTACGCTGTTTCACAATTTAACAATGCAAAGATAATCATCATATTTTAAACGTAAAAGTTTTTGGTATGAAAATTTTTACATAGTACCGAAAATATTTTATTCTTACGGCTAAAAAGCCTTACTGAATTTAAACATCCGGAAGTGTGGAACTTTGTGGCAACGAAATGACTAACGGGAAATGAGCCTTTCTAATGCAGGCACGTGTATCTCGCTGCGCCTTAGTTGGATGACTCCCTCATCGTGCATGGCATTTAACTCATGTGATACGTTGAGGCGGCTCTCTCCAATCTCATGGCCAAGACGTTCCATCTTGATGCATATAGTTTTCTCTCCGGCGGGGCGTAGGCTCCTCTCCTCGATGAAACGCATTATTTTCTGCCGGATAGATTTCGGTTGGGTGTGCCATGGCCTGGTGGTAAGGCGTTGTGAGCGTGTGCTTATTATGTTCAGCAGGTTAAGTCGGAATATCTGGTAGTTGTCAGACAGCGACAGCATTTCCCTTTTGCCAAGACAGATGAAATTACATTCCGTGACGGTCTTGAACGTCCGGGTGTAGCGTTGTACCAGGCCGAAAATGCGCTCTGGTTGCAGGATGTCGGGGGCAGAGAGTTTCTCAACCACACAGTAACCGTTGTCGTCAGCACACTTAGTGGAACTAATCTCCCCTTCCATCAGGAAGAAGAACTTGTCACACATGTCGCCCTCGTTGACGATAGTCTTTCCTTTTTGCAGGGTGAGGTATCTGAATTTGGATTTTGATATAATCTGCTCAAGGTCGTTTTTTCCCATGCCCTGAAAGAGGGGTAGCTCTAAGAGTCGTTCGTGGAGGTTGGCTTTTTCCATGTTGGCGTGCTTTCTAATCTGCTATTTTGTCTTTCATGGTTGGCGAAAACCAAACGGCATTGTTGCCATTCTTGTCTGAATAAATGAAATATGCCATTATCTCGGGATGGTTGTCAAGTATCTCCTGTGCCTTTTCTAATCCCACCACCATGAACGCCGTGGCGTAAGCGTCGGCCGTGGCGCAGTCGTTGGCAAGCACCGTTGCAGACAGGATGTTGTGCTGCACAGGGTAGCCTGTCTTTGGGTTTATGGTATGGGCATATTTCTTGCCGTCCTTGTAATAGAAATTGCGGTAGTTGCCGCTTGTCGCCATGGCGATGTCGTTAACATTGAGAATGGTCTGTAGCTCCTTGTTTGTCTGAAGCGTGTCGTCTGTCGGTTTGGTGACGCCTATTTTCCAAGGGAGTCTCTTCGTGTTGATGCCTTGTGTCACTATTTCTCCGCCTATCTCCACCATGAAGTTGTCCACGCCTTTGTTTCTCAGCATGCGTGCCACCTGGTCGGTGCCGTAGCCCTTGGCTATGGCGCTGCAGTCGAGCATCACTCGTTTGTCTTTCTTCACCACCCTGCCGCCTTTGAGACATACTTTCTGGTAACCTATGATATGCAGCAGACTGTCGATGACCGCCCTCGATGGCTGACTATCGTTTTTGAAACCGAAGCCCCACACATTTACCAATGGTGCCACCGTGATGTCGAAAGCCCCGTCTGTCTCATCGGAAATGTGTTCTGCAAGGGTGAACACCTCAGTGAACATGCTGTCCACCACAATGTCTATGTTGTTGTTAACCTTGGTGATGACCGAGTTTTTGTTGAATGGCGACAGTGAGTTGTCCACGTCATTCAACACGCTGTCTATCTCGCTCTGCAGGTCTCGGTCGCTTTGGTAGGTGATGTGATATAATGTACCGAAAACCAGACCCTCGCTGCTCCGGTATGGCGTGGTATGCTGCCGGCGCACCACGATGACTACTACCACTATCAACAGAAGTAGGACAACCGACTGTGCGATGATTTTTCTCTTGCTTTTCATTATTGCCATTTATGTAAATTGTGGTTATATGTCAAAGGCCACGTTGAAAGTGCCACTGATATTGTTGTTCCCATTCTTCCCGAAGCCGGGAACATACCACGTCTTGCCCAAGTCGCCGTTGTTGTGCGACAGACGGCTTCGGTATCTTAGACTCCAGCCAAGGTGAAACGGACCGTAGATCTTGGCATCCACGCCGACAACTATCTCTATCCAGTTGTAAGAGCATTTCACTCCCTGATAGTCGTATGACACCTCCCCGCCCCAAACAGGGTCGGTGATGGTGGGGTTGGAGACATCATACTTGAAGGTGGTGAAAGCATATCTCAAACCGGCGAATATGCGGTAGTCGTCGTGCTTGTTCTTTATCACGTTGAAGTCAGCGCCAATCTTGAAATAGGGCGCACTTGTCTTGTAAGTTGTCTGACTGATATCGCTGGTGTGGTTGGTCTGTCCAAGTCCAAGCTCAACGATTGGGAAATACTTATCCTTGAGGTTTATGCGGAGCGCTCCCTCATACTGTCCATAGCTGCCCGTTATCTTCTGTGCCAATCCGATGAGGTCAACAGATACGGCAAAGCCCCTGAAAAAGGCCACCGTGTCTTTCTGCTCGGCTGTCTTCCCTCCTTGAGCGTGTACGCTTAAGGGCAACAGCAGTAAGGCACTAATCGCGATGCTTGAAATAAATGCTGAAATGCTTAAGCGATGTGTCATAGTTCACTTCAGGATTGATTATCACTATGGAGTCGATATTGTTGTGAGTGCAAGAGACTGACGTAATGGTGTGGAAATATGATGGGGAGCAGTCGATTGACTCAAAGTGGGGATGGTCTTCCTTTGTTATCGTTACTATGTCGGTTCTCATCACTCCCGATGTGTCTGTCATGTAGAAATAAAACACGTCTTGCGGGCTTGTATAACTGATTGGCAACGAAAACTCAGTGGCATTTGTCTGACGGTTGAGCAACACGGAGTCCATGCCCGTTACCTTTGTGGTGGTAACAGTGAGCGTGTCGGTCAATGTGTCGGTTTGCCCGTTGGCCTTCAACAGTTGGTATTGGGTGTAAACAAGACTGTCCAAAGGGCAGTCAACACCGGAGCAGGCGGTAACAAAAAGCAACGGCACAAAAAGGTATAGAGGCAACAGCATCAACCTCCTTGCTTTCAATTCCTCTTTTCTAAAAACCCTTTTTCTCATCCCTGTCAATTTCGATAACATTCGGCTTCAGCCGCATCCATTCTTAATTTTTCATTTTTCATTTTTCATTTTTCATTTTTCATTAACTTCGTTGATTTTCCTCACGCTCAACATAGCTCAAGCGAGCTTGGCTCTGTCTTCGCTTAATCGGAAAATTTTTCATTTTTCATTTTTCATTTTTCATTTTTACTCTTCACTCACTTCGCACACCTTAGCACTTCCTCTATCTGGTAGTCGTTTCTGTTGGCAGAGCTGCGGCTGATGAGGTCTCCGAGGAATCCTGTAAGGAAAAACTGAGTGCCTATAATCATCATCGTCAGAGCGATAAAGAAATATGGTGAGTCGGTCACGAGTCTTTGGGGGATGCCGTGACAGAGTGCCCACATCTTGTCAACGCCGATAATAATGGCAGCGATGAAACCGATAAAGAACATTATGGTGCCGAGGAATCCGAACACATGCATCGGTTTCAGTCCGAAAGTGCTGAGAAACCATAATGTGATGAGGTCAAGATAGCCGTTGATGAAACGGTTGAGGCCGAATTTCGACTTGCCATACTTGCGTGCCTGGTGGTGCACTACCTTCTCGCCGATTTTTGTGAAACCGGCGTTTTTAGCAAGATAGGGTATGTAGCGGTGCATCTCCCCGTACACCTCGATATTCTTGACTACTTCCTTGCGGTATGCCTTAAGACCGCAGTTGAAATCATGCAAGTTTTTTATGCCGCTTATCTTGCGCGCCGTGGCATTGAAGAGTTTTGTAGGTATGGTTTTCGACAATGGGTCATAGCGCTTCTGCTTATAGCCCGACACGAGGTCATATCCCTCGTCTTTAATCATGCTGTAAAGCGACGGTATCTCATCGGGAGAGTCCTGCAGATCGGCATCCATGGTAATCACCACGTCGCCCTGAGCTTCCCGAAAACCGCAATAAAGGGCGGGACTCTTTCCGTAGTTGCGCCTGAATTTTATTCCCTTTATGTTGTCGTCGTTGTCTGCCAACTGTCTTATCACGTTCCAGGAGTGGTCGGTAGAGCCATCGTTGACGAAAATCACCTCGTAGGAGAAATTATTCTCGTTCATTACCCTTTTTATCCAAGCGTACAGTTCGCAGAGCGATTCTTCTTCGTTGTATAACGGTATGATGACAGATATATCCATTTTTGATAGGTATTACTAATTTCTTTTTCTTCTCGACATTATCATTGAGGCCATTGGCAGACTGACTATAACACCGAGAATGATGTCGAGCGTGAAAAACTGCAATGCAAAGTCGATAGGTTTGAGTGTGTTCAGCGTGTCCATGGCTATGCTCATGTCGCTCTTGTCAATACCGTAAAGGTCCATGACGGTTTTGAACTCCGGACGAGATATTGTTTCAGTGTATTGCGTCATGAGATAACCGTTGTCTATAAACTGCAAATAGACATACTGGCCTAATGCCATGATGAGAGAGGCATATAGATAAATCAGCACGCTGTAACAGAAAGCACGGCGGAATGATATTACACCGTCGAGGATGTTGTCTCGGAAACGGCGCAGACGCAACGAAGCCCACACGATGGAAACCACTCCTATCAACAAACTCACTATGCCCCATAAGGGGTTGATGAAATTGCCTAAGAAACAGGCGAAACTGACTATCCACATACAGCCCACCAACGCCCCATCAATCTGGGCGAAAGCCTTCACTTGTTCAAATTCTGCACGAGTAGCCATCGTCTATTATTGTTCAAAGTGCAAAAATACGTATTTTCTTTAACATATAAGGTTGTTATTACCTTTTTTTGATTTTTTATGCAATAGCTGCGTGGGGTTACAGCGGACACGAAGTGCCATTCTTTATTGACGGCAGTTGGGATTTGCATATATATTTCATTATAATGAAACACCCGACATCACGCATAGTGATGTCGGGCGATAAATCTGTATGGCATTGATTTCCAATATCGTTGCGGAGAGAGAGGGATTCGAACCCCCGGTACCTCTCGGTACGACGGTTTTCAAGACCGTTGTAATCGACCACTCTACCATCTCTCCTAATGGCAGTGCAAAGGTAAGACGTTTTTCTGATAAAACAAAATTTTGTGGGGTTTTTATTTTTAACCCCTGACTTTATTTTGTGTTGTTGGCAACAACAGCTACCTTTGCACCATGATTTATCCTAATACCTTTGAAAGCAAGATCGGTTTCAACGAGATACGCTCCATGCTGCGTGAACGCTGCCTCAGTTCTTTGGGAAGGGAACGTGTCGATGCCATCGTGTTCTCGGCTAAAGCTGAACAGATCAACGTGTGGCTGCAGCAGGTGAGGGAGTTCCGCCGACTCCAGGAGGTGGATGACAGCTTTCCCGTGCAAAACTATATCGACGTGCGTGAGGCGGTGGCGCGTCTCCGCCCGGAGGGCACTCGCCTTGACGAGGGCGAGCTGTTCAACCTAAGACGCTCATTGGCGACGATAGAGGAAATTGTCAGGCACCTCAACCGGACGGAAGAGGGGGAAGACAATAATGGGGATAGGAAATACCCTTACCCGGCATTGCACGCTCTGACCGCTGATGTGATTGTCTTTCCGCAGTTGGTGCAGCAGATTGACAGGATTTTGGATAAATACGGCAGGATGAAAGACAACGCCTCGCCGGAGCTGCAGAAGATACGCTCAGACTTGCTTCGCACCGAGGGCGGCATATCAAAGATATTGAATGGCATACTGCGTGCCGCACAGAGTGAGGGGTTGGTTGACAAAGATGTTACTCCGGCAATCAGGGACGGACGTTTGGTAATCCCCGTAACGCAGGGACTGAAACGCAAGCTCAAGGGAATAGTGCACGACGAGTCGGCATCCGGCAAGACGGTGTTCATCGAACCGACCGAGGTGGTGGAGGCGAACAACCGTATCAGGGAACTCGAATCTGACGAGCGCAGGG
>JAJPZD010000009.1 GCA_021204605.1 Prevotella sp. | reverse complement strand
GGAGCGAACATATTCATCAGAAGGATAGCGAGCATCATGCCCTCTGGATAGCCAGGGTTCATCACGCGGATTACCACAGCGATGATACCTATGAGAATACCGTAAACCCATTTACCAGATTCGGTGCGAGCCGAAGTTACCGGGTCGGTAGCCATGAAGACGGCACCGAAGCAGAAGCCGCCTAAGATAAGGTGCTCGTACCAAGGGATGGAAGTGAGGCCGAGTGCAGAGAACAGAGCAGCCATCAGGCCACCGCCGATGAATACGCTGAGCATAGTCTTCCAACTTGCGATACCAGTAACCAAAAGGATGATAGCGCCGATTGCTATTGCTATAACACTTGTCTCACCGATAGATCCGGGGATGAAACCACAGAACATATCACACAAAGAAGTGGAGACATCAGAGTCAGTAGCAATCTGTGCCAGTGGAGTAGCCTCTGTGAAAGTATCAGGCAGGGTGTTGCCCAAGCCGAAGATCGTGTCGTTGGCAACCCAGACGGTGTCGCCGCTCATCTTAGTAGGGTAGGAGAAGAACAGGAAGGCACGTGCTGCGAGAGCCACATTGAAGATGTTCATACCCGTGCCACCGAAAATCTCCTTGACGAAGATAACAGAGAAAGCGACGGCGATAGCAAGGATCCAAAGCGGACAGTTGACAGGGATGATCATAGGGATGATAATACCGCTTACCAAGAAGCCCTCCTGAATTTCCTCGCCTTTCATCTGTGCCCAGGCGAACTCAATAGCAAGTCCTACAACATAACTTACAATGATTTTCGGCAAGACAGCCAAAAGACCATAGACAAATATCTCGATGAACGAAGCGTCAGAGAGCGTTCCTGCGGCGAGATAGTTCTGGTAGCCCACGTTGTACATACCGAAGATCAACGCCGGGATGAGAGCTATCACCACAACACTCATAATACGCTTCGAGTCGATAGCATCATGAATGTTAACACCGCTCTTTGCCGTTGTGTTAGGCACGAACAAGAACGACTCCATGCCCTCATAGAAGCTGTTGAGCCAGTGCAGTTTGCCTCCCTTCTCGAAGGTCGGCTTTATCTTATCTAAATAATTTCGTAACATGACTAAAAAACTTTTATTATATTACGCATTCTCTTTTCTCAGCATGTCAAGACCCTTGCGGACGATAGACTGCAGTTCCAATTTGGAAGAATCCACGAACTCAGCCAAAGCGAAGTCCTCTGGCGCCACCTCATAGATACCGAGAGCCTCCATCTTGTCGATGTCCTCTGTGATAATCGCCTTGATAAGATATTCAGGGTAGATATCCATAGGGAACACCCTGTCGTATTCACCGCTCATTATCATGTGACGCTCGCCGCCTTTTATACGCGAGTCAAGCACATATTCCTTGCCTTTCATCAGCCAACTGAGGTAACTCCTGCTTACGGAGAACTCGTTGAGACGAGGCATTATCCAACCGAACATCTCGTTGGCGTGGTCGCCTTCAGGAATAACAGTAATCTCAGAGGCATGAGCGTCGAGGAAATCATCCATATTAGCCTTGTTGCCAGTGAGCACGTTTCCGTTGATGATTCTGATGCCGTCAGAATGTGTCAGGTTGCCATCCAACAAAGTCGAGATTTTCTGACCAACTATTACGTCAGCATAAACCGGAGTCTTCACCTCGCTGCCAACGATTGCGATAGTGCGGTGCAAGTCCACCTTACCTGTATTGAACAGACGGCCGAAGAAGATAACTGCCGAAGGGTCAACGGTCCACACCAGTTCGCCCTTGCAGACAGGAGCGATATGGTTTACCTGCACGCCTACGTTGCCGGCGGGACATTTGCCCTCGAAGATGTTGACCTCCACATCCTTTGCCTGGCGCAAGCACTGAGAGCTCTGCTCCCGACCGATGCCCAAATACGTCTTGGCAATCTTCGACAGAGCGGTAAGGCCAGTCTGGAAGTCATTCTCGTTGCCCTGCAGCTCATACTCGAAGTCAGCCGCGAGCGGCATGTCGCGCAACGCACTGATAAAGATGCCCTTAGGCAGCACGTCAGCGTTGGTGGAGACGGCGTAAGGCAACTGGTTGATGTAGCCAAAGAGGCCAGCTTTAGAGAGAGTATCAATGACCTGTTGAGAGGACATTTCAGCAACAACCTTTTTACCAAAATCGACAGACTGCTGTTTAGCGTCTGGTTTAACAATTACATTAAGGACCTTTCTTCTTTGTCCTCTGACGATGGCAGTTACGGTGCCGCTTACTGGGGAGGAGAAACCGATTTCAGGATGCTGTTTGTTGACGAACAAGGCATCGCCGGCCTTTACCTGTTGTCCCTCACGGACTAATACTTTTGGAACGATACCAGGGAAAGAATCGGGTGACAGAGCTACCTCTCCGGAAAAGGGGATTTGCTTTCTGACCTTGTCAGCCTTGCCTTTAAGGAGGATGTCCAAACCCTTGTGTAGCTTAAAAACCTTTGTCATAAAACTAAATTACTGTATGACGTTAGAAAAATAAAATGCGGTGCAAAAGTAGTAAAAAAAGATTTAAAAATACGAATTTGAGCGAAATATATCGACCAAAAAAAAATTTTCCCATTATTGTATCAGTTATGGCAATCAGAAAGGAAGGCCGACGGCGAAATGGAAAGTGAAGTCACGGCTGAAATCAGGGTGGAAGATAGCGTAATGCTCCTGTTGAGTGTCGTATGCCGGGTTGATGGCTTTCATTCCCATGTCGAAGCGGAGGATGAAGTAGTCGAAGTTGAGGCGGATACCTAAACCATACGCCACGGCGATTTGCTTATAGAAGTCGGTAATGCAAAACTGTCCTCCTGGTTGTTCGTCATAATAGCGTAAAGTCCAGATATTGCCGGCGTCAGCGAACAATGCGCCATAGAATTTCCAGAACAGCAGGGTGCGCCATTCAAGGTTGATGTCCAATTTCAGGTCGCCCGTTTGGTTGATGAAGTCGATAGAGCCGTTGGAGCCCTTATACTTACCCGGTCCGAGACCTCTTACGCTCCAGCCCCTTACAGAGTTGGCGCCGCCGGAGAAATACCGTTTTTCGAAGGGCAGCACCTTACTGTTGCCATACGGATAGGCGATGCCGAAGCCGAAGTGGAAAGCGAGGTTGTTGTGTTGAGTGAAGCGGAACAGGTGAGTGTAGTCGAAATCCCCTTTGACATATTGAGCGAAAGCAATATTAATTAATGTGTGTTGCCCGTCGCTGTTTACCTGGCTGCCGAAGAGGTTTGTCAATCCGTCGAGCAGGTTTCCGGAGGTTTCCACATTAATCTTATACGCATCATTACCGTTGTTGTAGGTCATGCCGAAACCGAATTTCATGATGAACAAGTCCTCATAATTATATTTCAGGATGGAGTTTCTACTGGTAGAGTTGTCGAGATACTCCTCTTTGAAGGTGTTGGAAATCCATGGCATGTAGATATAGTTGAGTTCAAGCAAGTCAACCTTGAATGTCTTGCGTTTTGACGAGTTGCTCCACTTGTATCTCCAGCCCGCATCAAACAACCGTCGGTGGAATTCCGGTCGGTTTTGCATATTGTAGCTTGCAGAGAGTTCAGATGACGCTGTTGACCGTCTTTTATAGTTTCTTGACAGGAAAGGGATGATGAAGCGGGGGAATGTCAGAGTGGTTTCAAGGCTGTATTCCATGTAGTTTTGGTTTTGGTAGCCTTCCAGTCCGGTTATCGCTTCGAATGCTCCGCGAAGTTTCACGCTGAATGTTTCAGCCCCCTTGAAGATATTTTTGTTTTCGTAGGTGATTGATAATGCGGCGCCGAGGTCTCCAGAAGTGTTGGTGCCTTCTGGCTGAAAACTAATGCTGTTGGTTTTGTTGGTACTGATTTCGATGTTGCAGTTGAGCAGGTTGCTGTCAGTGGCTTCGGTGAATTTTATGTTGGTGTATTTTATAACCCCCAGTCTGCTGAACTTATTGTAAGTTTTCTGCAGGTTGCTTGCGCTGAACAGATTGCCTGTCTCGAACAAGGTGCTTTCCAGCAACACCGACTTACGCAAAGGGATTCTGTTGTTTCCACCGCCAGCAGAGTAAGATATATTGTTGATGGTATATTGTTGGTGGTCGGTTTCGCTTTCCTTGTTTCTATAGAATCTGTGCAGGTGAAGAGTGAGGTCGATCATGTTGCTGCCGCTAACCGTATCAGCCGAGAACGTTATAAAGTCTTTGTTGAAAGCGAAAAAGCCATTGTCATTTAGATAGTTGCTTATCCGTTTGCGCTCCTCATCGAGTGCGTTTACTTGGAATGACATCCCTTTGTGCAATTTAGTCTGAGGCACGTTAGGACTTTCGAGGATGGAAGCGATTTTCTTGTCCTGAATGTCGTAGGAAATGGATTTAATGTAGAATTGAGGGCCAGTGTGCAGGTTGTAGAAGATTTTCACTTTTTTGTTTTTCTCAAAAACGATGTCATAGTCCACGTATGCCTTGACATATCCCATGCCATGAAGCACGTTGCTGATATCATTGCAGGTGAGGTCGGCCTGCAGGGTGTCGAGCAGCACAGGGTTTTCGCCCCAGTCTTGAAGTTTGCGGTTGATCCATTTAGTGGTGTCCCTGCCTGCCAAGGCATACGTACCCAAAGGCACTTTCAGTACTGAGAACCATTTGGAGTTGCCTTTTTGCCGGATGTAAGGCTCCAGCTGGTTGGCGCGAATGGCTTTGGTATCAGAATTTATCCCCACATCGTCTAACATAAACTGACCTTCAGGGATGAATTTAGAGGCCGAGCAACTTGACAATATGAGTATGACAACAAGAAAAAAAGATATATTTAATGCTTGTTTTATCATTAAAAGTCATTTTCAATGTGCAAAAATAATAAAAAATCAGTATTTTTGTGGTGCATAGTGAAATGAAATTAAGACGAAGTCTGATGGTAAGCAAAAATCTTGTCAAATACATTCATTCGTTGGAACACAAGAAGAGCCGCGTTGAGGAGGGCGTGTTTGTTGCAGAGACGCCAAAAATCGTGAATGACCTGTTGGGCGTGATGGTCGCAAGCCGGCTGATTGGCACGGAGGAGTGGTTCCACACGAGAGGTATTCTTCCGCGTCAAGAGGATGTGATAGTTACCGACGAGGAATTGCGTAAGTTGAGTTTTTTGCAGCATCCCCAGCAAGTTATGGGGCTGTTTTCCATTCCCCACCCGGTACTTGACAATGCGGTTTTGAGCAAACAACTGAGTATAGCCCTTGACAGGGTTCAGGATCCCGGCAATCTTGGAACAATCATCAGGGTAGCCGACTGGTTTGGCATCACCACGTTGATATGCAGTGAGGACACGGCAGATGCGTTCAATCCGAAGGTGGTACAGGCTACAATGGGGAGTATTGCCCACGTGAACATCATCTATACAGATCTTGCAGAACTGCTTGACGGTCTTGCGGCAGGCACGCCGGTTTACGGCACATCATTAAGCGGGCAGAATATATACGGGCAGGGGCTATCGTCAACCGGCATTATCGTAATGGGCAACGAGGGGAGCGGCATTTCACCGCAGATAATGTCGAGAGTGACAAGGCAGTTGTTCATACCAGCTTACAACGAAAGCTGCAAGGCAGACAGCCTCAATGTGGCGATAGCGACGGCAGTGATATGTGCAGAGTTCAGAAGGAGATTAAAAAATAAAAGTTAGAAATTCTATTTTGTTTGAAAAATTGTCAGAGAGTCATTTATGAATATAAGGTAAGCAGTATGTGCATTTTTGCACATACTGCTTTTTGTCAATTATTTTCCTAACGCCTTGAACATTTTGTCGATGCAGCGTTTTTTCTGTTCCATGTTCGGGTGAACATAAAGGTTGAGAGTTGTAGTGATATTGGCGTGTCCCAACAGCACGCTGACAGTTTTGTAGTCGCAATTGCTTTCTATGCAGCGAGTTGCGAAACTGTGTCTCAGGCCGTGGTATTTCAGTCGTGGTATTCCCAATTTGTCCATCAACCGTCCGTAGTAGTTGCGGTAAGTGCGTGGTTCTGTGGGTTTTACATCGTTTGTGAGGACATAATAATCGTCATTAACCACACGTTTCAGGGGTTTCAGGATATTTGACAGGTCTTTTACGATAGGGATTTCACGGTAAGAGTTTTGTGTTTTAGGAGTATTGATAATCACTTCGGTATATTTTCTACCATCCTCCATGATATAGATTCTCTCAATAGTTCTGCTCACCGATATTGTACCTCTGTCGATGTCGATATCGCTCCATTTAAGTGCGCATATTTCCCCGATGCGCAGACCGGCGCATAGGCTGACATAGACGCCAAGGTTGCGGAACGTGAAATTTTTCTTGATGTAATCCATGATTTTCCTGTGGTGTGCAATAGACAAGACCTCCAGTTCTTTTTTCTTTTCGTGAGAGGGGTATTTTATTTCCCAGTCGTAATAGTTCATCCACTCGTTTTTCACTCCGAATTTCATGACCATTCTCAGCACTATGAGGGTGTCTTTCACGGTTTTGTTGCTCAACCCCCTGCCGAGTTCATAAAGTACGAATTCCTGGACTGTTTTCTCACTCAGGTCACAGATATCCCCAAGTTTAGGGAAAATGTGATTTTCCAAAATCAGAGCGTAAGAGGCGAACGTGGAACGTTTCACGTAGTGTTTTTTGTCCTCTTTCCAAGCTACTGCAACTTCTCTAACATTTTTCTTTTCCATAGTTATAAAATTTTAAAAATACGGCATAAAATTAGGGAAATATATTTGTTGGAGGTGTTTTTTTGCATTTGTTTCCAGGTTAGCTGTTTATTGCAGAGGCTTTTTTTATTACATTATAGAATATCTCCACACACGATTGCGGGAAGCAGTTACCATAGATGTTATATTCCTTTTTATTTAAGAAAAACGTTTAGAACGATAATGAATTTTAACAGTAAGATATACTATTGATC
>JAJPZD010000138.1 GCA_021204605.1 Prevotella sp. | reverse complement strand
ATACATTCGGCTTGCCGCATCTAACTCTTAACTCTTAACTCTTAACTCTTAACTCTTAACTCTTAACCCTTAACTCCAAGAGGAATTATAAGCAAAGTCTCAAGCAAGGTGCCAAGCTGTCAGGACTCTCCCCCTATTGGGGGGAGCCGGAGGGGGGGCTTTGGGTTTAGAGCTGAACCGTAATCCCTGCTTTTTGCCTCTTCCCGTCCATATACACCGTCAACGGCTTCTCAAACCTTACATGCCTGATCAGCTCCGTCTCATACACTGCCGGCAGGGCATCAAGGATATCTTTCCTGTATATCGGACTGCTTTTCTTATTTTCCTCACTATGCGTTCCCGCAGTGTCGATAGTGAGATAACCTACTCCGAATGATGTCAGGTTGTGGAAGAAATGTGTGCCTTGCGATGGGTCAACAGGATAGTTGGGCAAACGCAACTCGATTATCACACGCGCCGAACTGATATGCGGCCATTTCACAGGAATGCCAAGCCATGCATCGCTCGACCCCCAACGACCCGGCCCACACAGTATGTATGGTATGTTGTCCGCCGTCATCTTCCTGTTCAACTGCTCTATCTCCATCGCTATGCGAGGGTTGTTGGCGGCGTTGAATGTCGGCTCGGTCTTTACATATATCACATCTGTAATGCCCTCTATTGTCCCGTTGCCAAGTGATGAGGCCGTCCGCACAAGACAACTCGCCTCATCCAAACTGTCAATGTCCTGTGTTACTATCGCACTGTTGTCCGCCGTAGGACGTATCTGCAACAGGTAAAACTCACCTGTATAGTCGTCATTGACATTGCAGGCAAACTCTATCTCTACATTGTGCTTCATCGCATCGGTCGCCATTCGCATCGTGTTGCGCAACAGCTCCGGCAACGGAAAAAGCTCGTATTTCAATACTCCAGCAAATGAAATCAACTTCCTGCCACCCTCGTATATGCCATCTCTTATCACATTGTCGTATGGGTCATACGTCGATGCTACCGGCTTCAACGCTCCTTCTATCTCTGCCTGCTTGACCTTCATACGACGGATATTGAACCCATCGTCTGTCCTGAAGTCTTTATCAAGGGTGTGGGTGTCTAATGCGTAATATATCGTCTGAGTCTGACGCAACGCCGTCTCCACGTCCGACAACTGCAAAACTGACTTCGGATGATACGGACTGACTCGCAAGGCTAATCCGCCCTCAACGATATACTTGCCCAAACCGAATGCAAGCTCCACAACACCCTCCTCAGCTCTCTCATCGTTGATTGGATAGTAATTCAATGAACGCAACACTCCACTCACATTGGGATAATAGTAATTGCCGTGCTGACGCCCCACTACCTCCTGCATCACCACTGCCATCTTCTCCTCGTCTATGAGATTTCCCGTCGCCATCATGTAGGCCTTCGATGCGGAATAAAACACAGAGGCATACACGCCTTTTATCGCCGCTGCTAACATATGCAACGTCTGCTGACGGTCGGGCATGTTGGGTATCATATAGGTGGAATATACTCCCGCAAATGGCTGGTAGTGCGAGTCCTCCAACAAACTCGACGAGCGTATCGCTATCGGAGTGTCAATGGCATCAAAAAAAGTCAGAAAATCTTCTATGAAAAAATCGGGCAACTGGGCCTTCAGAAATGCCTTCAGTATCGTTTCATCATCTGCCTGACTCATCGCTATCTCATACAGATTGTTGTCCTCCATGAAACGGTCGAATATGTCGGTGCACAATACCACCGTCTTGGGTATCGTTACATCCACATCCTCCCTCGACGATATGTTCGCATGGGTGTTCAATAGGTTGTCTAAAAAAGCTAATCCTCTGCCCTTGCCTCCCAATGAACCCTCGCCTATCCTCGCAAAATGGGCGTATTTGTCAAACTTCGCCCTGTCGAACACTGCCACAACTCCCCTGTTCTTTATCCTGCGGTATTCCACTATCGCCTCGAAGATTATACGACGATGCTCGTCAACATCTGGCAACTTGTGCCATGTTACGTTTTTCAAAAACTCTGACACTGGAAAAATAGCCCGCGCCGACAACCAACGACTCACGTGATTCCGACTTACGTGATACAGCATAGAGTCGTATGGTATATCAAACACGCTGTCCTGCAACTCCTTTAACGTTCGCACTCGTGCCACCTCAGCATGGGTCGTCGGATCGCGGAAAATAAAATCGCCAAAGCCAAAATGCTCCTCCATAACCTGACGCAAATCCAAACTCATCGTCTTGCTGTTCTTATCAACAAAATGAAATCCGCTTTCTACAGCTCGCTCTGAATTTGACGACTCGCTCGACTGCAATATCAACGGTATGTATTCATCATTGGCGCGTATCTCTGTAAGCAAATCATATCCCGCATCATGGTTGTGCTTGCCTCCACGACTGAAACTGCAGTCGCTGATCACTCCAAGTATGTGGTCATGATATTGGTGATACAGCTCTATTGCCTCCTCATAATTTCGCGCAAATGCTACCTTCGGTCTCCCTCTCATCCGCAACATCTCATTGTGGGGATTCAACGCCTCCTTCACGAAGTTGTTGCTCTGCTTTAATATAAACGAGTATAACGCAGGTAACAACGACGACGAAAAACGTATGCTGTCCTCTACCAACAGTATCATCTGTACTCCTCCCTCCAAAATGTCGTTCCGCATGTTCATCTTGTCTTCTATCAACTTGATAATCGACAATATCAAGTTCACATCGCCCATCCAACAGAATACGTAGTCAAACAAACTTAAATCTTCGTTCTCCATCCTTCGGGTGATACCGTGTGAGTAGGGCGTAAGCACTACACAGGGCAAATGGGGATAGTCTTGCTTCACTCCTCGCGCTATGTCAAAGGCATCGTTGTCGGCATTGCCCGGCATACAGATTATCAAATCATAATGATAATGCCGCAACTTCTGATATGCCTCCTCCAACGTGCTCACCTGTGTGAACGTCGGTGGATAGAACATCCCTAACATGGCGTACTCATTGAACACTCTCTCCTCTACCCTGCCGTCATCGTTCAAAATGAACGCATCGTAGGGATTCGCCACTATCAGCACGTCGCATATTCGCTTTGTCATCAGATTCTTGAAGGTTACGTCTTTCAGATAAAACGTACTCCACTCTTTCATCGCTCCTGTCCTCGTAGTCATATATTTATGGTCTTTATGGATTCCTATATGCTGCAAAGATATATAAAAAACTCGTATTCTCAACGATTTTCATATCCTTATTGCTTTTTCTTCCTCCTTCACAATTATTCTTAAATTTATAGAGAATTATCTGCCTTTTCTTGCAACGTATTCCCTAATTGCTTAAATTTGCATAAATTACTGTTTTTTATACTTCATTTCTTAATCCTTTTACGCATGAACTACATAATCCGGCTTTTTTCCTCTGCCTGCCTTCTTGTTACTGGCTCTCTCATTGGAGGCTCATCGCTTGCACAAGACTCTGACTCTATACCTGTACCGTCTTTGCCTACTATGAACGAATGGCACGACTTGGAGGTCAACGAGATAAACAGGTTTCCTTTGCATACTGACTTCTTCGCCTACGAAAGCACTCAGAAAGCATTGGGGGGAAACAAGGAGAAATCTGACAATTTTCTCTCTCTCGACGGCTTATGGAAATTCAACTGGGTGGAGACTCCTGATAAACGTCCTTCTGATTTCTTCTCTCCTGAATATGATGATTCTTCTTGGGGGACAATCCCTGTGCCTGGTATCTGGGAACTTAATGGCTATGGCTCCCCGGTTTATGTCAACAGCGGCTTCGCATGGCATGGACAATATACTACTAACCCTCCTTACCCACCTACACAGAAAAATCATGTCGGCTCTTACCGACGCAACTTATCTATCCCCGACAACTGGCAGGGACGCTCCGTAATCGCTCACTTCGGCTCGGTAACGTCTAATATATATCTTTGGGTGAACGGCGCTTTCGTGGGATATGCGGAGGATAGCAAGGTGGCTGCCGAGTTTGACATCACTGATTTCGTGCACCCGGGCAACAACCTCATCGCTTTCCAAACGTTCCGCTGGTGCGACGGCAGCTACTGCGAAGACCAGGATTTCTGGCGACTTTCCGGCGTGGGAAGACATTGCTTCCTCTTCTGCCGTAATACCGACTGCCATATCGAGGATATAAAGGTAACTCCCGACCTCGACAGCCTTTACATGAATGGCTCGCTCAAAATCGACATGAAAGCGGTGGGCGACGTTGACGTCTCTTTGCGCCTACTGGATGCGGATAACAATACGGTGCTGCAAACTCAACTGGTGGGCTGCAACGACATGACTTCTTCTTTCCAAATCGACAACCCCAATAAGTGGTCCGATGAGACACCTTATTTATATACACTGCTATGCTCCGTTTACAAAGACAGCAACCTCATTGAGGTAATACCGCTCAAGGTGGGCTTCAGAAAAGTGGAAATCGTGGACAAACAACTCCTCGTTAACGGCAAACCAATCCTCATCAAAGGGGTGAACAGACATGAAATGGACCCTGACAACGGCTACTTCGTAAGCCCTGAACGCATGATTCAAGACCTCCAGATAATGAAACGGCTTAACATTAACGCCGTGAGAACAAGTCATTATCCTGACGACCCTCTTTGGTATGACCTCTGCGACCAATATGGCTTCTATTTGGTCGCGGAGGCTAACATGGAAGGACATGGCTTCAGATATGGGGAAAACTCGCTCGCCAAACTGCCTATGTTCGCCAACCAGATAATGCAACGTAACCAGCATAATGTCGCTCTCCTCTTCAACCACCCAAGTATCATCGTGTGGTCGCTCGGCAACGAAACTGCCAACAGCGACAACTTCAAAAACGCTTACAAATGGATTAAATTCTTTGACGGCAGCCGACCAGTGCAGTATCATACGGCGCGCAAAGAGGAAAACACGGATATCTTCTGCCCTATGTACCTCGACCACTCCGGCTGCATTGAATATCTTGAAAGCGACAAACCCGAAGACCAACGACCTTTGATTCAGTGTGAGTACTCTCACGCCATGGGGAATAGCTCCGGAGGCTTCGCAGAATACTGGGAGATTATACGTGCTTACCCTTCTTACCAGGGCGGATTCATCTGGGACTTCGTGGACCAGGCGCTTAGGGGCAAAAATGTCAATGGGGTTGAAATATACAAATATGGCGGCGACTATGACCCTTCAGACCCTTCTGATAACAATTTCAACTGCAACGGCTTAGTTAACCCCGACCGCATTATCAGTCCGCAGGCTTCCGAAATCGCTTATTTCTACCAGAACATCTGGACTGAACCGGTTGACCTTGACAATGGGAAAATCTCCATAAAAAATGAGAATTTCTTCAAAAATTTAAACTACTGCAAACTCGAATGGCAGCTGATTGCTGACGGGAATATTATTGTTAATAGTGGTACAATCGAAAACCTTGATGTTGAACCGCAACAGACTAAGTTCTTTACTCTGCCTTATAATATCAACAACGACAGTATTTCGGCTGATGAATTGGTGTTGAATGTTTTCTTTATCCTTACTAAACAACAACCTCTGAGGAATGTGGGCGACACCATCGCTTACCGACAGATGATTATTCTGCCGCTCGACTTCGAAAAGCACTATGCTCAACTCTCTCCTAATACGGCTAAATTGAAACACCTGAAATGTGTTGACAAAGACGAAACTGTAACATTCTGTAATCCTAATGTGGTAATCTCATTCGACCGCAACTCTGGTCTCCTGTCGCAATACTCCGTAAACGGCAAGGATATCCTCGCCCCCGGCGGCTCACTCTTACCTAATTTCTGGCGTGCCGTTACCGACAATGATATGGGGGCTGGCATTAACGTGGATTATAAGGTGTGGAGAAACCCTACCATTAAGCTCTCTTCTCTCGATGTCAACAGTAAGTCTTCCTCTGTAACGGCTGTCTATGACTTGCCGGAGGTGTTTGCCTCCCTGACTATGAAATATAGTCTCTCTCCCGACGGCAGCATCGAGTTCTCTCAACAGTTGCTCACAAGCGACACGGCGCACGTGGCTGATATGTTCCGTTTTGGCGTTGTCATGCAACTGCCTTACGATATGGACAATAGCAGCTATTACGGCAGAGGTCCGATAGAAAACTATGCCGACAGAAAACAGTCGCAATTGATTGGTATCTACAACGCTACTGCCGATGAACAGTTCTTCCCTTATATCCGACCACAGGAGTCTGGTTTGAAATCTGACATCCGTCAGTGGCAACAAACTGACTCGCAGGGTGAGGGCATCACCATTGTTCCCCTCGCTCCTGTCTCAGCCTCTGCCTTGCATTACAACATCGCTGACCTTGATGATGGCGACACTAAGGAGCAACACCATTCGCCCGAAGTGCCTAAGTCAAAATATACTAATTTGAACATTGACGCTGAACACTATGGTCTTGGTGGTGTGAACAGCTGGGATATAAATGCTGTTACTTTGCCTCAATATCGTATTGGCTATGGCAACAAGACTATGACATTCAGAATTTTGCCCTGCGGCATTTAAGTTCACGGAACATCAGCGGACAGTGGCTTTACTATGTCATGTTTCATGTTCCCCCTCTTTGTCATTAAGGTTAAATATTGTTCAAAGAAAGCAAAAAGAAAGCAAACAGCCTCAAAAACAAGTGAAATTCTTTGGCCGATAACACTCAAAATGTTATATTTGTACCAGTAATTTGACATTATGTCATAAACCTTTTAAACTTACAAATTATGGAAGTTGAGAAAATAATGCAGGGGTTGCAAAGTAAGCACCCGGGCGAGTTGGAGTATCTCCAAGCTGTTAAAGAGGTACTGGTATCTATAAAGGATGTTTATAACAGTCATCCTGAATTCGAAAAAGCAAGCCTTATCGAAAGATTGGTGGAACCTGAAAGGATTATCACTTTCCGCGTTCCTTGGATCGACGACAAGGGCAAGGT
>JAJPZD010000071.1 GCA_021204605.1 Prevotella sp. | reverse complement strand
CCAGTCTGTTTGCAAATTAAAAATTGAAGATTAAAAATAATTTTATATCATGATAAAGAAATTTCGTACAATAACGCTGGTAGCCATTTTGACATGGTTTTGGTGTATGTCATGCAATGCCGTACAGAAAAATGACGTTAAGAACGACAGCATTGCGCAGGTGATAGAAAAAGCGAACAATGGTGATGCCTTGTCGCAGAACACACTTGGACTTTGGTACTATACCGGCACCAACGTGGAGAAAAATTACCGTACCGCTTTTGAGTTGTGGGGAAAGAGCGCCCAACAGGGCAATGTCGATGCCATCGGCAACATGGCTATTTGCTACCAATTAGGCAATGGCACAGAGAAAGACTCCACCATGGCGTTCAACCTCTACATTAGTGCGATAAAAAAAGGCAATGTCGACATCATACCACAGCATGAGAAAATCGTAAACAACACCGGCAACATGTTCAGTACACGGCTCCTTTACGAGTGCTATAAAAAAGGCATCGGTGTGAAACGCGATGAAAAGAAGGCGACAGCTTTCATGGAAAAGATTGCCGAAAACGGTGACACAGAAATGCAATTCACACTTGCACTGCAATATCTCAACAGCAAACAGAGTTCAGATGCCGCTAAATGGTTCAAACTCGCCGCGACAAGTGGTAAGACTGAGGCGATATATTATTATGGGTATCTCTTGTATAAAGGAATGGGAGTTACACAAGACAAGAAAGCGGGCATCGAAATGCTGCAAAAAGCGGCTGACAATGGATTTGTGGCTGCTCACCGTGAATTGGGATTGATCTACTACAACGGCGATGGCGTGGAACAGGATTACGACAAGGCAGTGGCTCACCTGAAAATATCCGCTGGAAATAACGACCAGGCGGCTTACACTTTGGCTCTTTGCTATCTCAATGGTACTGGCGTGACACAAGACTATTATTTCGCTATGCAGTGGATAGCGGAGGCGGCACGCGCATACGAAAAGGAAATCAATACCTTAATCTTCGATGGCCAAGGCGAGGATTTCTACAATTACATAATTGGGATGAAGAGTTATTTCGTTGACAAAGACTACAGCGAGGCGATTAAATCCTTCAAAAAGGTGAAAAACGTGGAAGGTCTTACAATGCTCGCCGTATGCTATGCAAACAAGAACTATGAAAAGAGAAACTCTAAGAAAGCAGCAAGTACGTTTGAAAAGGCAGTGAAGAACGGCAGTTTTGCTGCATGCTATTATCTCTCATCTCTTTATGAGAAAGGTGAAGGCGTGACAAAAGATAATGCAAAAGCAATTGAACTGCTCAATAATGCTGCCGATGGTGGCGTAGCTTATGCACAATGCAAACTTGGTGACAAATATTTTTCTGGCGAAAACATGACGCAGGACTTCTCCCTTGCGGTAAAATATTACCTCTTAGCGGAATCTCAAAACAGACTCACTCCTGCTTCTGCAAAAAATCTCATCAGTTGTTATGAGCGTCAAGTCTCTGCCCTGCCCGACTTAGACAATGCCGAAAAACGCATTGATGCTTTGAAGAATACCAAAGAAAACACCAAAGTCATTCAATTCCTCAAGGCCTTAAAATAATAATACATCCAATAGAATCATTTTAAACTCCAGAGAACAAATCCAAAAAGATAATGTTTCGGAACTAATAAAATAGATATGCTTAGAATAAAAAAAATTATCTTTTTCATAACGTTAATGTTGTGCACAGCTCAATTCTGTTACGCACAAACATATTCCAAAGAATTGGTTAAAAAAGCAAAAAAAGGTGATGCAAAAGCACAACTCATGTTAGGAGTATGCTATCATAATGGCAATGGTGTTAAACAAGACTATAAAGAAGCTATTAATTGGATTAGAAAAGCAGCGGAACAAGGTGATGTATATGCACAATACAATTTAGCCCAAAGTTATTATAATGGCGAAGGAGTTGAGCAGAACTATGAAGAAGCTGTTAAATGGTATAGAAAAGCGGCGGAAAAAGGATATGTTAATGCACAATTTAATTTAGGCGTCTGTTATGACGAGGGTTTGGGAGTGCCACAAAACTATGCAGAAGCTGTTAAATGGTATAAATTGGCGGCTGATCAAGGAGATTCTTCCGCACAAAATAACTTAGGCACCTGTTATTATGATGGCAAAGGGGTAGAGCAAAACTATGAGGAAGCTGTCAAATGGTATAGAAAAGCGGGTAAATATGGATTTATTCTCGCAAAAAATAATTTGGGTATGTGCTATGAAAATGGTCAAGGTGTGAAACAAGATTATGCGGAAGCCGTCTCATTATACAGAGAAGCAGCAGAAGGAGGAAGATTGGGTTTAGCACAAGCGCAATATAATTTAGGCCGTTGCTATGAAGATGGCATAGGTGTTGAACAAGACAATAAAGAAGCAATAAAATGGTATAAAAAAGCGACTGAAAAAGGTTTCTCTCTCGCACAATTGAATTTAGGCATCTGTTATTATGATGGCAAAGGGGTTGTGCAAAACTATGAGGAAGCTGTTAAATGGTTTGAAAAAGCTGCTGCGCAAGGACTTTCTCTCGCTCAGAACAAATTAGGTGAATGTTATTATTACGGTCATGGCGTAGCATTAGACTATAATCAAGCTGTATCTTGGTTTCAAAAAGCCGTTATAGGGGATAACCCCTCTGGCAATGCCATGCGCTCTCTCGCAAAATGCTATGCCAATGGCCGTGGAGTTGCAGCAGATCCTGAAAAAGCTGAATATTGGATGAAAAAATCTGCCGACTATGGTGATGACGATGCTATGAGGGTTATTCAGATGCAATCTGAATTATTAGCAAGATAATACCATCTACCGAATCACAATATCAAATAAAATAACAAAAATATACAACTATGAAAGTAATCAAAAGAATAATATTTTTCATTGCTTTAATGCTTTGCACAGCTCAACTTTGTTGTGCACAAACTTATTCCGAAGAATTGGTAAAACAAGCCAACGCAGGTGATGCCATTTCACAATTCAATCTGGCAAATTGTTATTTTGGAGGAAAAGGTATTAAACAAGATTCCATTCAAGCGATTTATTGGTATAAAAAAGTAATAGATGGGAATCGTAATAATTTGTTAACCTTAATATCTGCTTTTTCAGTAGCTAATATCTACGACAATAATAAAGATTATAGTGAAGCCTTACAATATTACAAGATTGTTGTTGACAAATACGACGGCAATAAAGACACGGAAAATTATTATGCGATAGCAACATTTAAAATCGGGGATTTTTATTACGGAGGTCTTGGAGTAGCGAAGGATTATGAAAAAGCGATACCATGGTTTGAAAAAGCGACAAATTTGAATTCTTTTTATGTCGGTGGAGCAAGCCTTAAACTTGGACAATGTTATGAGAATGGCTGGGGTGTAGATAAGAACGCAGATAAAGCCTTATATTATTACAACATTGCATCAAACGATAATGTTAAATTTTATAGCGATTGTGCAAAAATATACATGGCCTCTATGTATGCTAAAGGGGACATTGTCGAAAAAGACTTGTCAAAAACATTCGCATTGTTGGGAGATACGAAGGATTTGGGTGATTTGGCTGATATCGCACAACTCATTTTGGGGGAAACCTACTATAACAACACGAGCATACCTGAAAATTATGAGAAGGCCATTAAATATTTTACTATGGCAAAGGAAAGCACTATAAAAAAACTTTCAGGTATGGCTTGTTTTTATCTTTCTAAATGTTACAGATTTGGACGTGGCTGTGAAACAAACATCACAAAAGCAGATGTATTATTGGAAGAAGCAGCACAAAAAGGCTGCACTAATGCAACATCCGTATTTGATATGCTCAAAACCATGTTCTAAAAAAACAATAAAAAACAACTATTATGAGTAAGTTAATGAAAACCATAATGTTAGCATTGTTCTTAATTTGTTTAGGAAATACAACTCTTGCCCAAACCTATTCCGAACAATTGATGAAGAAAGCCAACGCAGGAGATGCAGAAGCGCAATGCGATTTAGGTATCTGTTATTATAATGGCTATGGCGTATCACAAAACTATGAGGAAGCCGTCAAATGGTTCAGAAAAGCGGCAATACAGGGAAATGCAAAAGCACAAAATAGATTAGGTGAGTGTTATGATTACGGTACTGGTGTAGAACAAAGCTATCATCTTGCAGTCAAATGGTATAGAGAAGCTGCTGAGCAAGGATATTCAAGCGCACAAGATAATTTAGGTGTTTTTTATATTTATGGAAAAGGTGTTGTGCCAAATGAGGTAGAAGCAGTTGGATGGTTCAGAAAAGCTGCTGAGCAAGGACATATAAATGCCCAGCTCAATTTAGGTTTTTGTTATCAAGATGGCATTGGCGTGGTACAAAACTACGATAAAGCCATCATCTGGTTTAGAAAATCGGCTGAACAAGGTTTTTCTCCCGCTCAGAACAAATTAGGTGAATGTTATTATTATGGCAGAGGTGTTGCAATAGACTATAATAAAGCAGTGTCTTGGTTTCAAAAAGCCGTCAAAGGCGATTTCCCTTCTGGTAAAGCCATGCGTTTCCTCGCAAAATGCTATGCCAATGGTCGCGGTGTTGAAAAAGACATGGATAAAGCGGAATATTGGATGAAACAAGCTGCATCATACGAAGATGATGATGCCATGAAAGTTATTCAAATGCAAGATAATCTTAAATAAATATGGCTAAAAATATTGAATACCCATTACCTATAGGTATAACGCTCACTGGCGGAACGTTAGAATATAGGATAGAAAGTGTTTTAGGGCAAGGGGGCTTTGGAATTACCTACAAGGTCTCCGCAATGGTTGGTGTTGGAAACATTAAAAACCGTATTTCCTTCGCCGTAAAAGAACACTTTGTGAAAGGCCGTTGCCACCGCGGAAGCGACGGCAAGAGCGTGGAGTATTCAAAAGAGGCGGCGGAAGATGTTGAAAACAGCCTGAAGAGTTTCATCAAGGAGGGAAAACGCCTTAACAAGATATGCAAAATCAACAAGAATATCGTTGATGTCAACGAGGTGTTTGAGGCGAACAACACGGCATACTATGTCATGGAATATCTTAATGGGGGCGACCTTAGACAAATGATCAAGGATAATGGCGGTGGTATTTCCGAGGAAAAGGCTCTTTCCATTATACGCCCCATCGCTAATGCTGTAACTTGTCTGCATCAAGAGAGGTTGCTCCATTTGGATATAAAGCCTGAGAATATCGTATTAAGAAAAAACTACGACCAGGTCTCCTATGAACCCGTACTCATTGATTTCGGCATTGCCATACATTTCGACTCAAAAGGCAACATAACCACAACGAGCAATATGGCTGGTATAAGCGAGGGATACAGCCCAAGAGAGCAACATGCAAAGGTTACTACATTCGCCCCTTGGATGGATGTTTATTCGTTGGCTGCCACTGCTCTTTACCTTATGACAGGCAAAGACCCCTTAGGCGCATTCGATGTACACGATGGTTACGTGGAGTCTGTTCTGCCGACTTCCATAAGCAAACGGACACGCATGGCCATCGCCAATGCGATGAAAGGTGATTACACTCTCCGGACACAATCAGCGAAGAATTTCCTTAATGATCTGGAGGGTAATTCTGCTCTGCCAAGCAACTTTATACTTCGCGGTGGCCACTATAAATATCGTATCGTGCATGTTGAGGAGAAACGCAACAACTGCTACGTATATAAAGCCGTAATCTATACTGGTGCCCCATCCTCGTCTGAAGGGGAAAACATCACTAAAACAGAAATATATACTATATACGAGTTTTACGTGGAGGAGAAAAATATCGTTAAGAGAGACGACAAAGGCATTCTGATTGGTCTAGAACCTTACGATATCCACAAGTGGATTTATGATTCTTATCTCAATGATGCGCAGAAACTCACAGGATTGAGCAGTCCTGGTATGTCAAACGCCACAGACTACACCATGAACTGTGAACTGTTCTCTGCCAACGGCACCTTCTACCTCGTGAAACGGGATAAATGGAAAAAGCCTACTCCACTTCCTTTTGCTCAATTCTTCTCTAAACTAAAAAGCACAAATCTATCTGCCAAGACAATTAAGCGCATTTGCTTGATTGTCCTGACTTTTGCCATCATAGTGCTGTTGGCTATTTTCATACCAAAGATTAAATTTCCTTCAAGGCCTTCTATTGCCCCCGACCTGATAGTACCCGACACTGTCATAATAGATGATACGGTTTTAGAACAAAAAACTGATTGTCTTATGACATCGGAAAAAGCTGACTTGATGATATCGGAAAAGAAAAACATTCAGCAGGAAGAAAAACCCATAACTCCACAGCCCAAAACTGAGCCGACTGTGATAAAAGAAAAAACAGACGACCAGAAATATGATGATGCTGTTAAAAAAGATGATGTATCGACACTCGTCCAACTTGCCAATAACGGTTATTCCAAGGCTTACTGCAAACTCGCCAAGATTTACCTCAAACAAAACAATTTTTCTCTCGCCAACAGCTATGCCAATAAAGCATATAAAGCTAACGTTGGAAAGAGTGAGGCCCAGTATGTCGTCAATGTCCTTGATGGCTATGGATATTACGACAATAACGCAAATCAAAAACCACCCTTTTAAACTCTAAAATGCTTCACTATGAGGCTTCTTAAGATTAATAAAATTAATACTTAAAATTTAGTCAAATTACTTTTAATATGAAACATCTTCAAATAAAACTGATAATTCTATTTGTATGTGTTATCCACACTACGCAAATTGAGTCACAATCGTTGTCTGTATCAAAATTTGAGCAAAAAATGGAACCGATGATTGTTCCAATGCAACATAAGGATAACAACGGAAATATCTGCGCACTGGTAAAAATACAACTTCCAGTTGTAGGCTGTAAATTTGAGGGTAATGTTATCGCCTCAAGTTTTGAAATCACTGAATATTGGGTTTATTTATCTCCAGGAACAAAGTTTTTGAACATAAAATGTCCCAATAAACCTACATTGTCAATAACATTTAAAG
>JAJPZD010000003.1 GCA_021204605.1 Prevotella sp. | reverse complement strand
GCCAGAACAACCTCACCACAGGCAGAATCTACAAGGCGGTGATCGACAAGGAGCGCAGAGGCGACTACCTCGGCAAGACAATACAGGTAATTCCGCATATCACGGATGAGATTAAGCGCAACGTGATGCTCCTCGGCAAAAAGAACAATTACGACTTCGTAATAACAGAAATTGGCGGCACAGTAGGCGACATCGAGGGCCTGCCATTCCTCGAAAGTATCCGTCAGCTGAAATGGGAACTCGGCAAGAAAGCACTTTGCGTGCACCTTACTTACATCCCTTATTTGGCTGCCGCAAAGGAACTAAAGACAAAACCTACTCAGCACTCCGTAAAAGAACTGCAAAGTGTCGGAATACAGCCTGACATCCTCGTACTCAGAACAGAGCATTGGCTTAACGACGGTCTCCGCAAAAAGGTAGCCAACTTCTGTAACGTTGACTTCGAGGCAGTGGTGCAGAGCGTGGACATGCCGACGATTTATGAGGTGCCTGTCTCCATGCAGGACCAACATCTTGACGAGACAATACTCAAAAAAATGGGCGAGCCAATCAGCGAGACTCCTGCATTAGGCCCCTGGCGCTCGTTCCTCACCCGGATGCACGAGGCAACAGAAATAGTAAACATCGGACTTGTTGGCAAATATGACTTGCAAGATGCTTACAAGAGTATCTTGGAGAGCCTCTCACAGGCCGGTACATACAACGATTACAAAGTCAAGGCGCATTTCATAAATAGTGAGAAAATAGACAAGACCAACGTTGAGAAGACCCTTTCCGGCATGGACGGCGTGGTAATCTGTCCTGGCTTCGGACAACGTGGAATAGAAGGGAAAATCACCGCTGTGCAATACACTCGCACTCACGACATCCCCACTTTCGGTATCTGCCTCGGCATGCAGATGATGGTCATCGAGTTCGCACGCAACGTCCTCGGTTATGAGGATGCCAACAGCAGCGAAATGGACGAGAAAACCACACACAACGTTATCGACATCATGGAGGAGCAGAAAAACATCACCAACATGGGCGGCACGATGCGCCTCGGTGCTTACGAATGTGTATTGACTCAAGGTTCACGGGTTTTCGACATCTACAAGAAAGAGCATATACAGGAACGGCACCGCCACCGCTATGAGTTCAACAACAACTTCGAGCAGGAATTCGAGCGCGCAGGCATGAGATGCACTGGACGTAACCCGGAAAACGACCTCGTGGAAATCGTGGAAATACCAGGACTGAAATGGCACATCGGAACACAGTTCCACCCTGAATACCAGAGTACCGTGCTTCATCCACACCCTTTGTTCCTCGACTTCGTGAAAACGGCGATAGAAAACAGCAAAAACCGTAAATCTTAGTAAACGCACATAATCTCATGGATAAGAATACTATAATAGCTTTCGTTCTCATCGCGCTCTTGCTCATTGGGTACAGTTGGTACAACAAACCATCTGAAAAACAATTAGAAGAAAAAAGAATTCAAGACTCGATAGAAGCCATCGCTAAGCAGGAAGCCGAGAAGCAACAGAAAATTGAAGCACAGGCAACCGAGAAAATTGTCGAAAACCAAGATACAACTGCTTTGTTCTACTCCTCAATGACAGGTGAGAACAAAGACGTGATACTGAAGAACTCCAAGATTGAGCTTACCGTCAGCACTAAGGGCGGAACGGTTGACAAAGCCGTGATAAAAGGTTTCAAGGACAATGCTGGCAATGATAACCTCACTCTTTTCGACAAAAAAGACCACTCCCTGAAATTCTTGCTTGAGGGAAAAGAAACGAATATCCTCACAAGCAATCTGTATTTCACGCCCTCTAACATAACTGATTCAACCGTTACTATGACGGCAGACGCAGGCGATGGCAAGTTGCTGGTGTTCGAATATAAATTAGGCAAGGACTATCTGCTGCACTTCTCCTTGCGTACCTCTGGCATGGAGGGTATTTTTTCGCCTAACTACAACAAACTCAGCATAGATTGGACTGACCATTGCCGACAGCAGGAACGGGGCTTCACTTTTGAAAATAGATATGCTTCTTTAACATATCACCTTACAAAGGGCGGCACCGACTATCTCAGTGAGACGAGTGAGAAAATTGACAAGGAGATTGAGGACGAAATCGACTGGGTGGCTTTCAAAAACCAGTTCTTCAGTGCCGTGATGATAGCTAAGGACAACCTTGGTGAGAACAACCTGATGACGAGCATCCCACAGAAAAAAGGGTCTGGCTACCTGAAACAATATGAGGCGAAAATGAAAACTTTCTTCGACCCGTCAGGAAAACAGCCCACCGAGCTTGAGTTTTATTATGGCCCGAATGATTTCCGCCTGTTGCAGCGTGTTGAAAAGGAAAGCTCATTTGACAAAGAACTCCAAATGCAACGCCTCGTTTATCTCGGCTGGCCTTTGTTCCGCATCATAAACCGTTGGTTCACTCTTTACGTATTCGACTGGCTCACAGGTCTTAACATCAATATGGGTATCATACTCATCCTCATCACTCTGTTGTTGAAGTTGATTACATTCCCTCTCGTTAAGAAAAGTTATATGTCATCAGCTAAGATGCGTGTACTGAAACCGAAACTTGACGAGGCGACTAAACAGTACAATAAGCCGGAAGACCAAATGCAGAAGCAGCAGGCGATGATGGCATTGTACTCTAAATATGGTGTCAGCCCGTTGAGTGGCTGTCTCCCGATGCTTATACAGATGCCTATCTGGATTGCAATGTTCAATTTTGTGCCGAATGCTATCCAATTGCGTGGCGAGAGTTTCCTTTGGATTAGCGACCTCTCGACATACGACCCGATTATCGAGTGGAACAAGAACGTTTGGCTCATCGGCGACCACCTCAGTCTTACATGTATCTTATTCTGTGTTGCCAACGTTCTTTACTCAATAATGAGCATGCGCCAGCAGAAAGACCAAATGGTAGGAGCTCAAGCCGACCAAATGAAGATGATGCAATGGATGATGTATCTCATGCCTGTGTTCTTCTTCTTCATGTTCAACGACTACTCCGCAGGTCTTAACTTCTATTATTTCATCTCTCTGTTCTTCAGTGCAGCAATAATGTGGCTCCTCCGCAAGACAACGAATGACAAGAAACTCCTTGCCATCCTCGAAGCCCGCTACCAGGAGAACAAGAACAACCCGCAGAAAATGTCCGGCCTCGCCGCCCGCCTCGAAAAGATGCAGAAGCAAGCCGACGAAATGAAGAAGCTCCGCGAAGGTCAGTACAAACCCAAACAACGGAAATGATAAGATTAAATTGAAATAAAATGAACAAAACGACAATTATTGCAGCGATATTAATTGCGACAATGGGATGTAGTGAAATTAAAGCTCAAGATAACACTGCCTTTATTGGCAAGAACAACATCACGTTGGACACCGACCTTATGACTCCAGAGGCTCTTTGGGCAATGGGGCGTATTGCAGGTTATCAGGCTTCACCCGACGGAAAGAAGATTGTTTATCAGGTGGGTTATTACAGCAAGGAACAAAACAAGGGTCATCAGGTCCTTTACATCATGGACTCCGACGGCAACAACAACCAACTTCTCACTACAAGTGAGAAAAATGAAACCGACCCCGCCTGGATAGAGAATGGATCTCGTATCGCCTATCTTTTTGAAGGACAGATATGGACTATGAATCCTGATGGAAGCGGAAAGGTACAGGTGACAAAGGATAAGACCGACATTGATGGCTTCTTGTTCTCCCCTGATGGAAATCACGTAATACTGATAAAGCAGCTCCCTTATCACGAGAGTATAAAGGAAAATCCATCCGACCTGCCAAAAGCCTCAGGACGGTTGGTAACTGACATGAACTACCGTCACTGGGATGAGTATGTAGAGACAATCCCCCACCCTTTCCTCGCTGACGTAACATCAGAAGGTATCAACGAGGGCATTGACATCATGGAGGGTGAGCCTTACGAGAGTCCTGTAAAACCTTTCGGGGGTATCGAACAGTTGGCTTGGAGCCCTGATTCTAAGACGATAGCCTACACATCTCGCAAAAAGACTGGCGTGGAATATGCCATTTCCACCGATACTGACATATACCTTTATGATTTAGAGACAAAAACCACCGTCAACATTTGTAAACCTGACGGTTATCAGGAACCGCCAATCGACGCCACAAAGTCGATGAGAAACCAGGCTGTCAACGCTGAGGAGAACCTTAAAAACAACCCTGGATATGATATGAACCCTGCATTCTCTCCCGACGGAAAGTATATCGCATGGCTCAGCATGGCTCGCAATGGTTATGAGAGTGACCGCAACCGCCTCTGTATATACGACATCGCCACAGGTGAAAAGTCATACGTTACGGAATCTTTCGACTCCAACGTGGATGAATTTTGTTGGGGCGATGACTCGAAGACTCTTTATTTTATCGGCGTTTGGCACGCTTGCGTGAACATCTACCAGACTGATTTGAAAGGTAATGTGATGCAGCTTACTGACAGCGTGAACGATTACGGTTCTTTGCAACTGATGAACGACGGTAAGACACTGCTCGCTGAAAGACATAGTATGTCGCAGGGTGCAGAACTCTATGCCGTTACTCCTGCAAAAAAAGAGAAAACATCTAAGGTTGAACAACTGACTTTCGAGAACAAGCACTTATACGACCAGTTGACATTCGGTGAGGTGCGTGAGCGTTGGATAAAGACAACCGACAACAAGGACATGCTCGTTTGGATTATCCTGCCGCCTCATTTCGATGAGTCTAAAAAATATCCTACATTACTATATTGTGAGGGTGGCCCGCAATCGCCTGTCTCACAATTCTGGAGCTACCGGTGGAATTTCCAAATCATGGCTGCCAACGGTTATGTTATCGTTGCCCCCAACCGTCACGGTCTGCCTGGCTTTGGCAGTGAGTGGAACGAGGAGATATCGGGCGACTGGACAGGACAGTGCATGAATGATTATCTCAGTGCTATTGATGATGCCTGCGACAACTTGCCTTACGTTGACCGCAACCGCCTCGGTGCAGTGGGCGCAAGTTTCGGTGGTTTCAGTATCTACTACCTTGCAGGGCATCACGACAAGCGTTTCAAGTGTTTCATCGCTCACGACGGTGCTTTCAATCTTGAATCAATGTACACTGATACTGAGGAGGCTTGGTTCAGCAATTGGGAGTATGACGATGCTTTCTGGAACAAAGATATGACGGAAAACGCAAGGCGCACATACGAGAACTCCCCTCATAAGTTTGTTGACATGTGGGACACTCCTATTCTCTGCATACATGGTGAGAAAGATTATCGTATCAATGCCAATCAGGGTATGGGTGCGTTCAATGCCGCCCGTATGCGTGGCATCCCTGCCGAACTCCTCATCTTCCCCGACGAGAACCACTGGGTATTGAAACCCCAGAACGGCATCCTCTGGCAACGCACCTTCTTCAACTGGCTTGACCGCTGGCTGAAGTAAAGGAGTCCCTTCCCTAATCCTCCCCCATATGGAGGGAACAGAGAGAATACACGCAAGCAAACCTACCGCTAAGTGTAAGGACATAATTTCTCGATTAAGCGAGAGCAGAGCCGAACGTGTTCGAGCTATGCCAAGCGTAAGAGAAATCACCGCAGGTAATTTATTATGTCCGTCTCAAACAAATAACAAGAGGAAACTCAAACAAAGAGCAAGGCGCAAGCCCAATTCTTAATTCTTAATTCTTAATTCTTAATTCTTTTGGAATGGTAATGACAAAAAAACTCAGCGACTCCGCAGGGGCGCGATGGATTGCCCTCCTCATCGTGGCGTTCACCATGATGATGGGATATTTTATAACTGACGTAATGTCTCCTTTGGAGGTGTTGTTGACCGCCCCCAAGGGCGAAGGTGGTCTCGGTCTTGGCTGGTCATCCACCGAATATGGCTTCTTCAGTGGTTCATACGGCTACATCAACGTGTTCCTGCTGATGCTGTTCTTCGGCGGACTGATCCTCGACAAGTGTGGCATCCGCTTTACTGGCATAATGAGTTCTGCACTGATGTTCATCGGCGCCTTAATCAAATTCTATGCCGTAACAAATGATTTTAGCGGTACTATTTTCGGTTTCCAGACACAAGTGATAATCGCATCTTTGGGCTTCGCAATATTCGGTGTGGGTTGCGAAATTACCGGTATCACGGTCTCAAAGGTTATCGCCAAATGGTTCACAGGGCATGAGCTCGCCCTTGCAATGGGTACGCAGGTTGCACTCGCCCGTCTCGGCACGGCGGCAGCCCTCGCATTCTCATTGCCTCTCGCAAAGCATTTCAGCACCGTTGGCGCACCAGTTCTGTTCGGTGTCATCTGTCTGCTTATCGGACTGCTCGCATTCATCGTTTACACGTTCATGGACAAGAAACTTGATGCCTACTCTGACAGTACAAAAACAGAGAATTCCGATGATGAGGGCTTCAAGTTGTCCGACTTAAAACTGATTTTCACGAACAAGGGCTTCTGGCTTATCACACTGCTCTGCCTCATGTTCTACAGCGGTGTGTTCCCATTCCTGAAATTCGCCGCAAAACTGATGATTGCTAAGTACAACGTTCCTGTTGACATGGCTGGTGCAATCCCTGCCCTTCTGCCTTTCGGAACGATATTCCTCACTCCTTTGTTCGGAACGGTATATGACAAGATTGGGCGTGGTGCCACATTGATGATAATCGGTTCTGTGATGCTCACCTGCGTACACGTTCTTTTCGCCCTGCCAATCATGCCTTACGGCTGGTTCGCTATCATCATAATGATTGTTTTGGGTATAGCATTCTCTCTCGTTCCGAGTGCCATGTGGCCCTCCGTACCGAAAATCATCCCGATGAAGCAGTTGGGTTCGGCATACGCCATAATATTCTATATCCAGAACATCGGACTTGCCCTCGTGCCGTTGCTTATCGGTTGGGTGAACGGTAAATTCAACAACTACACCCTCACAATGGCAATCTTCGCCATCTTTGGCCTCATCGCAATCCTCATTGCCGTGATGCTCAAATTCGAGGACGGCAGAAAGCAGTA
>JAJPZD010000226.1 GCA_021204605.1 Prevotella sp. | reverse complement strand
AGTCTTTTGATGTTAAATACAGTTAATATTTAAATTTTACCCCCCCCATAAATACTAATAAATCTAAAAATGTTGCACATATAAAAATATTATTTGTATATTTGCAAACGGTAAGACGAAGTTCGCGAGAATATTGATCTTATCTAATTAAGTCTAGTTTAGTTTTTGTGTTGGTTGAGGGAGAACGAAATGTTCTCCCTCTTTTAATACACCTCCCCTATGGAAACTTAGAAGCTGATCATCAATTTTTAAACTGGAAAAATGCAATCCAAAATATCTATAATCTCATTTATTTTCGTCTTTTGGCATTGCATCCCAACATTTGCGCAGTTCTTTAAGAATAGCATCATAGTCTTGTGTGGTGAATGTGGCGTTGCCAGATGCCAAAATAGTGTAGGTAATTCCTCTGAATGTCCGCCCCACCCCTGTATCGTGAAAACCGTTACGCAAATAAAATTCATATCTACGCTGACGCTGTTCTATATTTTCCGACTGCTGACGCGGAGATTCGATGTCGATTATAAGCGACTGTCGGGCATAGCGTTCTGATATTAAACGCAAAATCTTACTTCCATAACCTTTACCACGCAACCTCTCACCAACTGCAAAGTACCAAAACCAGTTAACGGCCGCTTCCCTCTTGTAAACAATGGTCAGTCCGATGAATGTACCCTTATCATACCAAACCGTAAAGTCCAATGGCATGGTTTTCAACAGCATTTTCAAGTCTTTATAGGGTATTTTCTCCTCATCGGGAAATGCAGACTCGTATAGTTGTCTGACTTCTTGATTATCAATGTTGTTTGCTGTTATCTTTATTTCTTCCATTATAAATTTATCCTATGATTACCCCTATCTGATGCTTGGATGCGTCGGGAAACAACTTTATGATATGTTCCATAATACGCTGGCGTGATTGGTATGGCGTTCGCCCGTCAACTGCCTTCCTATAATCAAACTCATACATGGCCTCAGGCGTGCAGTAAAGTGCCACTCCCCAACCGTATGGATTACCCTTTTTCGTCATTTCATACTCAAAGTCTGCAATACACACATACGTTCCCATCTGCAAACCGGCAATCAGAGAATCAAACGCAGGTCCGTTTTTCCTGTCAACAATCTTTGTATTCAGGTCATCTGGATTGATCTTTTTCCGCTTTCTACTACGAGAGAATCCGCTTGCCACCTTCAATTCTTTGGAAAGCATCGAATCATTCTCTTTCAACACTTCCAATATGTGCCTGGCTCCCTCACCCTGTTCAACCAAAGGATAATGCAACCTACGCCAATTCATAAAGTCAGGCAACCAGTCAAGACTGACATAACCAGCTTTCCTATGAAAGAATTTGCCATAAACACATTGCCAATGACGGATTATCGGACCTTTCCATTCCCATGCATTCCCCTGTTCATTATCACCAAACAACAAATCTTCCGGAACAATCTCCTCTATTGAAAAACCTTCTACACCATTCCTGAAGAATGGAAGAAAACCCCATTCCTGAATACGCTGTTCCAACTGCTCTTGTGTCTCTATCGTCGGTTCTCTGAACATAATCACTACATACGTCCATATTTGAGTTCTTCACCTTTCTTGTCATATTCCTTGCGCTTCCCTGTAGGGGGTACAACAAGAGTAACACGCACCACTGCCGTGCGGTCAATGCTGAGAGTTATGGCATCGTCAAAGGCATGTATATGTCTGGGAAGAAAACGCTCACAAATAGCACGCAATGCCAGTACTTTCTCTGTCTTATCCGTAACTATTTCCGCCTTGCCGAAAGCAATCGCTGAATGATATTGCAATGTGAAAGAACCATCTTTTGGACCTATGGTCGGTGTACATTTCGTAACTGCCGAAAGACATACTTCGGGATGTTGCTGTATTGCATCTAATTTATCACCCTCCAAAGCACAATGGAAATACCATGTATTATCATCTGTACATGCTAATGATAAAGGAACACCGTATGCCGTGCCGTCTGGTCGGGTGAAACTAACGGTGATGTATGGGGCTTTACGCATCACTTCCAATGCCCACGTACTATCCATTTCCCTGCTTTTCTTTCGCATCCCACCAATATTAAATATATTATCAAATAAATATTAATAACTTATTGTATTTCAATAAAATAGTTTATTCATTTTTATTCATTCTTTCACGGACTTTTGACCACCCGAATGTGCCAAACAAACAACATTCTTTTAATGTATGTTGCATTGTTATAAACCTGCTTCTTGGTATTACAAATCCTAATTCGTTAACACCTATATAAGGTCGCACGGAAGGGTCAAACAATCCCATGAAAACCCTATTTCCGTTAATGCGGTTTTCACGTACTGCCTGTGATATCATCGTACAGCAACCTGAACCGAAAGGTGACGAAACGGCATCAGCATTATTATTGTCATAATAAGCCCATGCGGCAAGCCCTGACAACATATCGGGCGTGGCATAAAAAAGTAATCCTTCCATGCCTTCCAATGTCTCCACCTGATCAAGTCTTACAAAATTTAGATATGGCTTTTCAGCCAATTGCTGGTTCAAAGCAGACAAATATTCCTTTACCATCTCTGGTGTTTTCTTATACTTTTCCTTCAATGACACAAAATTAGGAATGCGCTCAGGCATTTCGGAAAAGCCTGAATAAAATTTTCCTCCACCACAGGTAACATTGGCGGCACTCAAACTAACTGGCGTTCCCTTACGTGCTTTATCCAACACTTTAAACAGGCATCCTCCAACTTTCTCCGTTTCTGCTATCGGTATATCGCTGTAACCGAATACCAATGGCAATGATAAACCTTCTCCAAATGCCTGTCTAAGTGTCTCAACCAATATCTTAGGACTGATAAATTCTTCCATATTTTGTTCAATAATGTATCATTTTATTTGCACCTGCTTATATGCCACAAGTCGGTCGGCACGCTCTCCTCGCCCCTTGTAATACACAAGAACCTGATATTTGTTCTCAGTTTGATAATAACTTCCTTCCGTCGGCATTATCTGCGGCACACCTGATTTGTCGAGCATAACAAACTGGTATGAATAATAACCTTGCTTTTGCATTACCGTCGCCTTGTAACTCTTTTCGGCTAAGTCATATTCCATTTTATATTCAGGCAAGAATCTGTCATACGTCCATTGACCATTAAGATACACATCTCCATTTACCTCGTATGGGCATTTCAACACGTAATGCACATAAACATATTGCGATGTTATATCGTTTTCCTCGTTGTCACTGTTCCTGATGTAAAACGAACCGTTGGCATCCTCATCATAAACATAGTTTGGTCTCGGCTCACACTCAAAGGGATATACATGATATTTCTCACCATCCCAACTGATATGGTCAATACCCATAGTGGGGTGATCAACATCAAGAATCTCATATTTATGATACTCGTTTCCTGCAGGGAAAATCAGGTCACGACAGTGATCCCATTTCAAACCGTCTGCCATTTTGTATTGGGGCGTTGCATTTGTCACTGCATTGTCCCACCTGCCGTTTTGCAGCACTACAGTCTTAACTTGCGCCTCATGGTCAGTAACGCTCAACGAACCGTATTTCAATTCCATCGATACTTGATGATGTGACTTGTTAACATCAATATCGGTATTTGCTGACACACTTATCTGTATATCCATTTTCTCCTCTGTAACCATGAAATAAACAACAAACACAGGGCACGCATCATCATTCTCGTCATACACCGTAACTTTGTAGTTACCGCTCATCCGCAGACTACAATTCTCATTGGGTATCGTAAGGGTGTAATGGGTGTAAAGCACGTTGGTGTTTATCGACTCCTCATAGTCGTCTATTGTGTTGCCATCTGCAAAGCCACTGACGTAATCACTCGTAAACAACTGGTCGGACACTGTCCAGTCCGCCTCGCAATGCTCTATCTTATAAGCGAACCTGCGGTAGGTGTGTGTAAGGTCATCGAAACTGATGTTCAGTCTGTTGTTTACAGATGAATTATTTAACTTAACTACTGGCATGGAAAGCCAATCATCACCTGCCACAACCTGCAATGTAGCTATGTCCTTGTCGAATATCTCATGCCTTTGACAATACGACGGAATAACGTATATCACTGCAACTAATAAAATTCCGATTATCTTTTTCATATTGTATAATTTAAAATTATCTGATTTATCAGTATTTATGAAACATATTAAAACTGACTGCACATCAATTTGACACTAAGACCGAAAGCAAAAGCCTCCGGTCTTTGAATTTATAGAAATCACTCGTTTTTCGTAACCCTGAACCAATCGGCATCAACCCAACCACGGTTTGTCTTGCCTGCCGGCTCTGCTGCCACAAATCCTATCTTTGCTCCTATCCATTTACCCTCACGCATAGTGAATGTCTCACCTGCATCCTTGAATTTCTTACCATCCTTGCTGTATGCGAAACGGCAGACACCATCGCTAACAACCATGCGCAGATATATGTCCTCGTGGATTGCCGGCTGGTAATCTATCTTATCTACCTCAGTTGGTTTCAGTTGTTCTATGATAACCTCCTTTTCAGCACTGCCCTTGTCGGCTTTCTTGCATGTTACCTGCTGAAGCTGGAACTCGTCGCCTACCCGCTTTACCACAAGTGCGGAATAGTCAAGTCCCATCATTATGATACCGCCATACTGGTTCTGGTCCTTAGCCGTCATGCGTATCTTTGCTGTTGCCGTGAAATTGTCAGTCGGCGTCTTCTGGAGCAACAGGTTTGGAACTTCCCATAGGTTGACAAAATCCTCGCTCAACTTATGGGTGTATATGCGGAACGTTCCGTATGCGGTCGGCATTCCAAACTGCTGCTTGTAGTTTGCATGCCACTGCCACTGCTTGCCCATAATAGGCTTATTGAACTCATCGCTCTCTACTGGATTCTGGATAGTTACTGTTCCTGATGTCTTTGGCTTCTTGTAGGTCTTAACAGGCTCACCGCAATAGTCGCCATCCTCGTCAACTCCCATTACCGGCCAATTGTCTCTCCATGTTACTGGCTCCAAATGTACTACTCGTCCGTATGCGCCCTTGTCCTGGAAATGCAGAAACCAATCCTCGTCAAATGCGGTGTGTACCCATGCACCTTGATGAGGACCGTTCACAGCCGTATTTCCTTGTCTCAACACTACCTTACTCTCGTAAGGTCCGTATGGACTCTTTGACCTCATAACCAACTGGAAACCTTCGGTTACGCCTCCTGCCGGGCACATTATCCAATACCAACCGTCACGCTTGTAGAATTTCGGCCCCTCGCATGTGCGGTTTTCCGTTCCATTTCCGTCAAACACTATCACCGGATCGCTGATTGCCTTCGTTCCATCTGCTGACAGTTCACGTACTACCAATGTGGAGGCGAAGTTTATACGACTGTTTGCCCATGCTGATACAAGATAACAACGGCCATCATCGTCCCACAACGGGGTGGTGTCTATCATTCCCTTGCCTGGTATCACGCAAACTGGGTCTTCCCAATCTCCTGCCGGGTCTTTTGTCTTTACCATGAACACACCATAGTCTGGGTCGCCCCAATAAATATAAAACTCGCCATCATGATAGCGTATGCTCGGTGCCCACACGCCATTACCATGTGAGGGCTTGTCAAATTCCTCTTCCGGCTCCAACTTCTTCAATGCATATCCTATTATCTCCCAATTCACCAAATCTTTCGAATGTAGTATCGGCAGCCCTGGAATACAGTTGAACGAACTGGCTGTAAGGTAATAATCCTCTCCCACTGCACAAACATCAGGGTCACTGTAATCTGCGTCAATCACGGGGTTGGTATATGTTCCGTCTCCATTGTCGGGACACCACACTTCTGACACGTATTGGGCATTCGCAAAAAACGGCACGAGGACCAATGACATCAATAATACTTTTTTCATGTTATTATCTTTATTTGTTAGTTGATCTTTCATTCAATTCTAAAAAACTGTTTATATCGTTTTTACAAAAACGTTCTCCATATAACCGAACTTCAATTTGTAATTCACATCATGCACTATGCTCATTAGCAAGTCAGGCTCTTTTTCGTCATGTTTAATCACATTGGCGACATGCCCCATTGTCATGCGCAAATTCAATTCCACACATGGGTGCAACAGAAATCGCCCATTTAAGGTATCTGCCACTACCATCATATCAATGCCAAACGGTCCTTTGTAACGTCCCTTGAAACGCTCCGACAGGTATTCCATAATGCTTTGCTTGACAGAAAAGAGAATTTCATCAGGTATATATTTACGGACAATCGAGAGCTTCTTCACCTCTGATGCAATTACGTTTCCTGTATATATTCCATTGTTGGTATCAAACACAGAAATGCCCTTATATTCTATATTTCCGTCACCGTAAGAGTAAAACTCCATGGCAAAGTCCTTTACCTTATTATAGTATGGCTCTATCATTATGCCGCCTTGATTTTGCATTGTGCTTACTATCCACCCTCTAACTGAATCGCTTATTTCATGCTCTCTTGACAAATAGCGCAAGCCCCGGCCACTACTGCTCCATAGTGCTTTTACTACAATGTGACTATATTTCGTAAGCAAGAGTTCTAATTCGTTTATGTTGTCAACATAAAAACTCTCGCCACATGTTTGTTGCTCTGTTCTGTCACACAGATAACAAAGCAAACCGGAAGCAAACCTCCTACTCGACAATTCCCGTATGTTCAATAGATTGTCATGCGTCGGCAGTAAATCGCTAATTACACCAGCCTCAACAAGTGTTTTGCATACTTCTCTGTCCCAACCCCACGTTTCTATTTCCGTGAAATTCAAATTTTGCAGATCTTTTTTAGTCAGAAAAAGCACATCGGCATGCTCCCTTTTCACTTGTCTCACCGCTTTTATCGCAAATGCCACATCATCCACAAGCACACAGTCATCGTCTCCAGCCCACAACGCAGGAAGAAAACCCATGTTTATCCGCAACTCCTGAACGGCATGCGGCAACGTGATATTCGGTCTGTCGTATGCCAATACCACATCATGCTCAGGGTTGAAGATATGCAATTTCACGTTTGTATGAATTTTAATATAGCGCAAAGATAGTTTAAAATTCCGATTATAAGAAACAAATGAAAAGGAGTTTTAAA
>JAJPZD010000184.1 GCA_021204605.1 Prevotella sp. | reverse complement strand
CTGTATGTGTTCGCCAAAGAGAGCATGGGGTATTTGTGAGTAACCTGCACGAACTCCTGACTGATGTCGCTTCCCACACGTTGGGTAGGGGAGTTGGGGTCAGCCAGTTCAGGGTGCCGTGCCTCAAGGTCTTGAAGCTCCCGCATCATGAGGTCGAAATCATAGTCGCTTATCACAGGACTGTTCAGCACATAATATTTATAGTTGTGCTCATGCAGTTCCTTTCTTAGCTGCAATATCCTATCTCTCTCGTCAGCCATAATATTGATATTTTTTTATTTATTTTTCCTCTTGTGCGGACATAATAAATTAGCTTCGCTGATTTTAACTCTGTTGATTTTTTCTCGCCTCAGCAGAATTCAAGCAAGCTTGTTCTGCATTCGGCCTTCGAAAAAATTCCTCACGCTCAACATAGCTCAAGCGAGCTTGGCTCTGTATTCGCTTAATCAGAAAATTATGTCCCTACAATGGGTAATTTTTTATTGTTTATTTGTCAGATTGATGCATTGCATCAATCTTTCATATCCTGCTCTTTTGACGGCACTGCCTTTGAAGAGTTTGCGGTATTCGTCTTCGGTCAGGGAATGCCACTTTTCTTTTGTCATTTTCAGCAGTTCTTCCTTTGGTTGCAGCAAAGCCTCGCTTGTGGGAGTGGCGAACCTGTTCCAAGGGCAGACATTCAGACAAACATCACAGCCATAAATGCGGTTTCCCATTTTGGCCGCAATGTCGGCAGGTATATCATCTCTGTTTTCTATCGTCTGATATGAGATGCAACGTGAGGAGTCGAGCATTGTGCCGTTCATTTCAACCATATCTTTCACATCAATCCCATTATTCACATTATCCTTGCCATGCACATCAACAACATTATTTTCATCATTCTCAACAGAATTGTTATTCACCTCTCTCAAAGCCCCTGTGGGGCAGGCATCGATACAGGCGTGGCAGTTGCCGCAACGAGGATTGATAGGTTTGTCGTATTCTGTCTCAATGTCAAGAAGCAGTTCACCCAAGAAAAACAAGCTCCCGGCAAGAGGGATGATGAGCTGTTGGTTTCTGCCTATCCACCCGATACCCGCCTTTGCTGCCCAGTATTGCTCCAATACAGGTGCGCTGTCGCAGAAGGCGCGGTAGTGGGAGATATTTAGACTTGCTGCCAATGTATGCAGTTTTGCCTTCACTATGTCGTGGTAGTCGTGTCCGAGAGCATAAGCGGCAATCAGCAATTCCTGTTTCGGTAAAGAGCGTGCCGGAGCATAGTTGAGAGCCACACAGACAATACTTTTAACACCGTCGAGGAGCAGTCGTGGGTCAAGACGCTTGCCAATATTCTTTGCCATGTATTGCATGTCGGCATGGCCTTTGAGGGAGAGCCACTTTTTGAACAGCGAAGCATAGCTATTGTCGATGGGTTCCGCTTTTGCTATACCGCAAGCAAAAAAACCGAGGTCGCTTGCCTCGGCTTTTATGATGTCACTCGAAAGTCTTGAACTCATAGCCTTGTTCTTTTAGCCATTTCAGAGCCTCTGGCAGAGCGTAATGCAGTTTGTCGATGCTTTTCAGCGAGTCGTGGAATGTTATTATCGAGCCGTTGCGGGCATATCTCTTGACGTTGTTAAGTACATCTTCGGCAGAGAGCCACTTACTGTAATCGCGAGTTACGAGATCCCACATCACGATGCGGTATTTGCGTGCCAACGTGAAATACTGGTCATAGCGCATCCAGCCATGTGGCGGTCTGAACAGTTTGGAGTGTATGAGGCAGTCGGCTTTGTCGGCGTTCTTGCCGTAATTCTTTGAGGTATGCCGGAAGCCGCCCCAGTGGTTGAAGGTGTGGTTTCCCACCTTATGGCCTGCGGTGAGGATTTTTCGTAACAGGTCGGGATGTTTTTTCACGTTGTCGCCAACCACGAAGAAAGTGGCGTGTGCACCGTATTGAGCGAGTGTGTCGAGCAGGAAGGGCGTGGATTCAGGTATAGGACCGTCGTCGAAAGTCAGATATACCGCTTTCACGTTTTTGTCCATTCTCCATATAGCCCTGGGGTAAATCCAGCGCAACCATTTGGCAGGCTGCTCAATAATCATACGGCACTCTTGTTGGTTGTCGTCTTGAGTATTTACTATCTGTCAACACCTGGCATCTGTCCGCCTTTGCTGCGGTAAATGGTGATATCGTTGTCAAGCTGTTCCATCATACTGTTGGCAAGGTCCTCGTCAACCATTTGTGCGATGTCGATACAAGTGTTCATGATATACACGTGTAGCATGCAGTCTTGCTGTGCCTGTGTGAAATGGCTACCTTCGAGGCTGTTGTACCACGCCATGTATTGGTGCGAGTTTTTGAACAGAGCGTTTAGGACATTCTTTGCCTTTGCATTGTCTTTGAGCAGAGCGTAAGCTCTTGCGATGTCAAGACCGCCACCGAGATAGTTCATCGGCACGGTATATTGAGGTATCACCTTCTCAGCGTAAGCGAGGGCTTTGGCGGCCATGTCGTTTTTCTTTTCCTGGATAAGCCGTAGCGCCAGTTGTGCGAACAGTCGTCTGTGGGTGTAGCACATGCGTGTTACTGTCTCATCGAGGTAGATGCCTTTCTTGTCGAGGCCGCCGTATTTGAAGCGTGTCATCATATTGTTGTAAACACGTTCCGTATCGAAGTTTTTCACACCTGGTGCGTTGGTGGTGAAAGGAGTGATACGGTTGGCGAGGCCCTCCTGCACGAAGTTGTCTCCTAAGTTCATGAAGTTCTCCTGTCCGACAGTGATAGCCACGTAAACGGGTCGGATCCAGTTACATTCAGATATAATCTCAAGCATCATCAGGTCGCTCTTGTAGAGAGCTTTCTTTCCTTTGAGCGATATTATCATCTTGTCGGGTATGCTGTCGGTGGCGAGCATCATGCCGCTTTTCCTAACCGCATCCTTGTCGATAGTCAGATACAGGGTGTCGGTAGGTATGAAATGTGTGTCGGGGTCGTTGCTGCGTACCCAGTATCGTAATATGTTCTTCACCTCGAATGGGCTGTCTCCGAAAGCCCTTATCGCTTCTTCAGGATATTCCTTGTAGAAGTCGAGAATCTGCTGTTTAGCTTCCGGGTTGACCTCCACATACTCGTTGGTGCCGGAGCAGTAGTCGATACGAGGCCAGGTGATCGGTACGGAGGGGGAGTCGTAAGCCGGTCGGCACATCTGGTCGATATACCAGTCGGTCTGCAGGTAACTGAGGTTGCAGACGCGTGCGTCGGTCCTCACTTCCTCCACATCCTGGTTGTACCACAGAGGGAAGGTGTCGTTGTCGCCGTTGGTGAAGATAATAGGATTACCCTCGTCCTGCAGCGACATGAGATAGTTTTGTCCGAAGTCGCGGCAGGTGTATCGTCCGCTGCGGTCATGGTCGTCCCACGTCTGGCTTGCCATCTGAATAGGAACGAGGAGGCAGAGTATAGACACTACTGCTGCTACGAGAGTGCCGTTGAGCTTCAGTCTTTTCAGCAGGTCGATGATAGCGGCCACGCCGATACCGCACCAAATAGCGAAGGCATAGAAGGAGCCGGCGTATGCGTAGTCGCGCTCACGAGGCTGCAATGGAGTCTGGTTGAGGTAAAGTACTATGGCAAGTCCTGTCATGAAGAACAGGAAGAAGACCACCCAGAATTGCTGGATGCCCCGTTTCCCGCGGTAAGCCTGCCAGAACAGTCCGATGAGGCCGAGCAGGAGAGGCAGGCAGTAGAACACGTTATGCCCCTTGTTGTTTTTCAGGTCATCGGGGAGCTTGCTTTGGTCGCCGAGGCGCAGGTTGTCGAAGAATGGGATACCTGTGATCCAGTTGCCGTGTTCCAGCTCGCCGTTTCCTTGTATGTCGTTTTGTCGTCCGGCGAAGTTCCACATGAAATAGCGCCAGTACATGAAGTTGCATTGGTAGGAGAGGAAGAAACGTATGTTCTCAAGCTGTGTGGGCATTTTCACCATCACGTCCTCTCCGCACCTGTCGTAAGGCACCATATTGCCGTCGATGCCACCCATCCAGCTCTCATACGACTGAGCGTGAGAGGAGTCCCACATACGAGGGAAGAGCATATTCTGCGCATACACATAGTCGATTTTGTTGCGGACTATGAAATAGGAGTCTTTTTCGTCTTTTGTTGCTTTTTCCTTGCGTTGATAGACGGGAGCGCCTTTTGTGGTTCGAGGTTTGCAGTAGTTGCCTTCGCGGTCGAATTTCACCTGTGAGGTGTAAGCCTGTCCGTAAATGAGCGGGCTGTCGCCATACTGGTCACGGCTAAGGTAGGAGCCTAAGGTGAAGATGTCCTCCGGCGAGTTCTGGTCCATAGGAGTATTTGCCGAAGACCTTATTACTATAAGCGCATAGCAAGAATAACCTATCATGAGCATCAGCATGCAGAGCAGGGATGTGTTTTTTATGCGAGAGCTCACCAGAGCCTGTTTCTTGACCTTGCGGTTTACGATGAACCATATTATGGCAAGGATTACAAGTCCTACTATGAAAGCAGCGATGCCGTAGCCGAAGAACGGAATACCCAGCATGGCTATTGACAACACGAAAGATATGTTGCTACGTTTGAAACTCTTGTCGGTATAGCTTTCGTAGATTGCCCAGATGACGATTGCCGCAAGCAGGATGATATAGATAACCTCCCCTGTATTGAACGGACAGCCGAGCGTGTTGACGAAGAACAGTTCAAACCAGCCGCCTACCTTGATGATGCCAGGCACGACGCCATAGAGTATTGCAGCCACCAAGACAAACGATATTACAAGAGCTATGAGCGAGCCTTTAAGGTTGGCGTTAGGGAATTTCCTGTAATAGAACACGAGCACTATAGCCGGCACGCAGAGGAGGTTGAGCAGGTGCACGCCGATACTGAGCCCCGTCATGTAGGTTATCAATACGAGCCAACGGTCGCTGTGAGGCTCATCGGCATGGTCCTCCCATTTGAGGATGAGCCAGAACACGATGGCGGTGAAAGCGGAGGAATAGGCATATACCTCGCCCTCTACGGCACTGAACCAGAAAGTGTCGCTGAACGTATAAATTAGAGCCCCCACGAGGCCGCTACCCTCAATGGCTATCATCTTGCTGAGCGTCAACGAGCTCCAGTCTTTGACGATCAACTTGCGTGTAAGGTGAGTTATTGTCCAGAATAGGAACAGGATACAGGTGGCGCTGAGCAATGCGCTCATGGTGTTCACCATATATGCCACGTGGGATGGGTCGCTTGCGAACTGTGAGAACAGGTTTGCAGTGAGCATGAAGAAGGGTGCTCCAGGCGGATGCCCAATTTCAAGTTTGTAACCTGTGGTGATGAATTCCGGGCAGTCCCAGAAGCTGGCTGTCGGTTCTATGGTGCTGCAATAAACAAAGGCTGCTATGACAAAAGCCACCCAGCCGATAATATTGTCCACTAATTTAAATTGTCTCATCCGAATCTACTGTTCTTATGTTTCCAAATGTTTTGCGCAAGGTCAAGCGTTCTTATTGTTTCTCAATGGCTTTGCCCAAATGTTACTTAATACAAAATACAAACATAACAGGCTAATCTTCATTAACAACCTGCCGTGCCACCGCATAATTTGTGCAAAGATACAAACTTTGCAGTTTTTAGCATTTTAATTATTATATTTTAACGCTTTTCACAGTTTAGGTGTTTCACTGTTTCAAAAAGTGAAACGGTCGAGGTGTTGCTGTTTTATTGTTTTTATTTTACATCTTCTTGTTAATATTATTCAGTTTCATTTCAATCTCTTCAATAGTCGGCATTGTGCCTTCAATTTTTTCGGGATATAGTTTCGACAAGTCATATTCAGATATGCCCAATGGAAGATTACTGCCTTCCAAAGCATATTGTGCAAGCAGAGAATCTTTTTGGCGGCAAATAAGCAACCCGATTGTGGGATTGTCTCTCCCTTCTTTTTTAAGTAAATGATTACATGCAACCACATAACCGCTTAACTGTCCGAGATCTTGAAAATCAAATTCTCCGATTTTCACTTCAATTACCACGTAACATGACAGTATCAGATTGTAGAAAAGCAGATCTATGAATTTTTCCTTTTGTCCAATCTGAAGCCGGAACTCCTTGCCGACGTATGCAAAGCCAGTACCAAGTTCCAAAAAGAATTGTGATATATTTCCTAACAGGGCATCTTTGAGAATTCGCTCATTGTAAGGTTTCGTTATTCCTGTAAAAGCGAAGTTGTATGGATCCTTCGTCAATTCTTGGGCAAGCTCGCTTTCGGTGTCGGGAAGCGTCTTTTTAAAATTAGTCAATGCTTCTCCTTGCCGCTCATATAAATCTGTATTGATAAAGTTGAGCAACATCGACCTGCTCCATCCGTTCTCCACTGTCTGACGAACAAAGAAAACAGCCTTTTTAAGATTATCTCTACATTAATGAATGTGGGTAAAAAAATCGCTTGCGTCTGCCAAATTCAACCAAAAATCCCTATCAGAGATACTTGTAGTGCCGATTTGTAAATTATGTGGCGAAAACAGGAAATGTTATAAATCATAATTCACCGACACCTGACCGTTCATCAGGAGGGGGAGAAGATTGTCGCGCTGGGTGGTTAGAGAATTAATTTCCTCGCCAATTACCATTTGTTTATCAAATATTGGTTTGCAAATCTTTTCAAAATAATTAACAATTTCTTGCTTCGGAATAACTATGGGTAAATTGTATAATTCGTCTTTTGTAATTGCACCGAATGTTGTTCCTGAAGTATTCATATCATCAAATTTCAGCCTAAAATAATTCATTATGTAACAGAGATGAGTCATTGAGTTCATTTTTGAGGATAGAGAACAAAGTCCACGCCCAATGCAACAATCATTATTTGCAATATTCAGAGTACCTACCGGAGCACGAACACTCATCAGTATTTCACCTTTTCGGGCATATCTTTTTGGGGCAGTTGTAAATAACCTTGTTTTCGGAAAACGTACTCCAAAATCTGTACAACCCTGAAAAAATATTATACCTTTACCAACATTGTTATAGGAAGAACCTTTTGGTGATTGCCCCATTGTTATATTTGCTATATCTGATAATATTCCATCTTTCCATTTTTCAGGAATTTCCCTTTTCAATTTCTCGTTCCACACCATTTTGCCGCCACTGCTCTTGTATGGTTTGCCGTTCTCGTCAGGGA
>JAJPZD010000159.1 GCA_021204605.1 Prevotella sp. | reverse complement strand
AGAAAATCGCCGATGAATTGGGCTTAATTTGCAAGTCGGGTGCTGATGAGCCATTACAATATGCCCGTCACCCATTGGTTTATTTGGTTGAGGCTGCCGATGATATTTGTTATGAGATAATGGACATTGAGGATGCGCATAAGTTGAAAATCCTTACTTACGATAACGTGCAAGGCCTTTTCTTGGATTTCTTTGACGAGGAAACGCAGTGCAAAATCAGACAAAGAATAATTGACGAGGGCATCTCTGATGATAACGAGAAAGTGGTTTATTTGCGTGCACGTCTTATTGGTGAACTTGAGCGGGAATGTGTAAAGGTATTCCTTGAACATGAACAAGAAATTCTTCATGGTACTTTCAATGGCAGTTTAGTTGATAATATGTCCAAGAAACTGCATGCCGCCTACCGCAAGTGCGTGGATATCTCAAAGGAGCGTATTTATAAGAGCAAACTGGTGCTTGACGTGGAACTGAGCGGTTTCCGTATCATGGCTACATTAATGGAAGTTATGACCGAGGCGGTGGTCAACCCCGACCGTTTCTATTCCCGACAACTCATCAGTAGAGTAAGCAGCCAGTATGATATTGACTCCACTGATTTAGATACACGGATAATGGCTGTGATAGATTATATCAGTGGAATGACCGATGTCTATGCCCTTGATATTTACCAGAAAATCAACGGAACAAGTCTGCCGATAATATAGTTTGTCGCTCAAAACAGTTTTTATTTTGTAAACAAGCATACAAATTGGATTATTTTGTGTAAGTTTGCATACATGAAAGACGAGTTGCGGAAAAATGAGGACTGTTGCGAGAATGTGATCATTGCAGACGCAGACTATATCGACAAGGTGGCATTCGACCTCATAGTGAATTTTGAGCGTATTATTGGCAGGAGGATACCGCCGGCTGATATGGCACGCTGGCTCGACTGTGTGGCTCTTGATGGCGGTGTTCGTGAGGGGAGCAACAATACTCATGTGATATTGATTCACGACAAGGATAAACAGGCAATGGATAATTTCCTGCCGTCAAATCACTCAAAGGAACTTGACTCCAAGGCGTTCAAAGACAATTTGGGCGAGTTTATAATCAGTTCACTGCCTGTGGAAGATGTTATAAGCAAGGAGGACTTCTTTATTGATATCCTTTCACATGTGAGCAGCCAGAAAGAGGTGAAGCGCCTTATGGTTATCGGAGATGCGGAGAGTTATTACGACCGTATCCGCCATGCTCTGCGCAATGTGCCAGAGGAAAAGCGTATAACGGTTTTTGCAATGCAACCTATGGAGGGTGGTAATTTCCGTCAGGAGATACTTGGCTACTCAATGATGAGTGCATTGGGAATAAAGTCAGAAGAAATAAAATAATATTCATATAAACCGAAATTATGGGAAAACTACTGATGATAGGTGCGGGCGGTGTAGCCACCGTGGCTGCGTTTAAGATAGCACAGCATCCAGAAGTGTTTACGGAGTTTATGATTGCGAGCCGTCGCAAAGAGAAATGCGACCAGATAGTGAATGCAATAGGGAATCCAAGTATAAAGACGGCACAGGTGGACGCCGATGATGTGGAGCAGTTGAAGGCTCTTTTCAACGACTATAAGCCGGAGCTTGTGATAAACCTTGCACTGCCGTATCAAGACCTTACTATTATGGATGCTTGTCTTGCCTGTGGCGTGAATTACCTTGATACAGCCAACTACGAGCCGAAAGACGAGGCCCATTTCGAGTACAGTTGGCAGTGGGCTTACAAGGAGCGTTTTGAACAGGCGGGACTTACTGCGATACTCGGTTGTGGCTTTGACCCGGGTGTCAGTGGTATTTACACGGCATACGCTGCCAAGCATCACTTTGACGAAATTCACTATCTTGACATCGTTGACTGCAACGCCGGAAACCACCATAAGGCTTTCGCCACGAATTTCAATCCGGAAATAAATATTCGTGAGATCACGCAAAAAGGGCTGTATTATAAGGATGGAAAGTGGATAGAGACTGAACCTCTCGAAATACACAAGCCTCTTACCTACCCTAATATAGGCCCTCGAGAGAGTTACCTCATGCACCACGAGGAGTTAGAGAGTCTCGTGAAAAACTACCCTACCATAAAACAGGCCCGTTTCTGGATGACCTTCGGACAGCAGTATCTCACGTACCTTGATGTAATCCAGAATATCGGTATGTCTCGTATCGACGAGATAGTTTACGAGGCTCCCCTCGCTGACAATCCCAATGAGAAAGTCAACGTTAAGATAGTGCCGTTGCAATTTCTCAAGGCCGTGCTCCCAAACCCACAAGATCTCGGTGAGAACTACGATGGTGAGACAAGTATCGGTTGCCGTATCAGGGGTGTGAAGGACGGCAAGGAGCGCACCTATTATGTATATAACAACTGTTCCCACCAGGCTGCTTACAAAGAGACTGGCATGCAGGGCGTAAGTTACACTACCGGCGTTCCCGCTATGATTGGTGCGATGATGTTTCTCAAAGGTATTTGGCGTAAGCCAGGAGTGTGGAACGTTGAGGACTTTGACCCGGACCCATTCATGGATGCGCTCAACAAATACGGTCTGCCTTGGCATGAGGTGTTTGATGGAGATTTGGAACTGTAACTTTGCGGATATTTTCATTTGGAAGAATAAATAAAACAAATATAATTATGGCTAAAGAAAAAGACACTGCCAATGAGATGCAGGAAGGCAAGCTGAAAGCTCTTCAGGCTGCAATGGCAAAGATAGAGAAGGACTTTGGCAAAGGGTCTATAATGAAACTTGGTGATGAGAATATCGAGGCTGTCGAGGTGATACCTACCGGCAGTATCGGTCTGAACGCTGCCCTTGGTGTGGGCGGCTATCCTCGTGGAAGAATAATTGAGATTTACGGTCCGGAGAGTAGTGGTAAGACCACCCTTGCCATACACGCTATTGCGGAGGCCCAGAAAGATGGCGGCACAGCTGCGTTCATCGATGCAGAGCATGCTTTCGACCGTTTTTATGCCGCCAAGCTGGGTGTTGATGTCAACAATCTTATAATCTCACAACCAGACAATGGGGAGCAGGCACTTGAGATAACCGACCAACTAATCCGTTCTTCTGCCATAGATATCCTCGTTGTCGATTCTGTCGCTGCTCTTACGCCACGTGCGGAGATTGAGGGAGACATGGGCGATAATAAGGTTGGCTTGCAGGCGCGTCTGATGAGTCAAGCTCTGCGAAAGCTTACTTCCACAATCAGCAAGACCAACACCACGTGCATTTTCATCAACCAGTTGAGGGAGAAAATCGGCGTGATGTTCGGCAACCCCGAGACAACCACTGGTGGTAATGCCCTGAAATTCTATTCCAGCGTGCGCCTTGATATCCGCCGCGTTACGAGCATCAAGGATGGCGATAAGGTTATCGGTAATCAGGTCAGGGTGAAGGTGGTGAAAAACAAGGTGGCTCCTCCTTTCCGCAAGGCAGAGTTTGAGATTACTTTCGGTGAGGGTATCTCAAAAGTAGGTGAACTTGTTGACCTTGGCGTTGAATACGGAATTATAAAGAAGAGCGGCTCATGGTTCTCTTATCAGGACAGTAAGTTAGCACAGGGACGCGACGCTACTAAGGCTCTCTTGAAAGATAATCCGGAACTCTGCGAACAGATTGAGGCGCAGATAATGCAGGCGATTTCTGATTCCAAAGATTAACGATATTATTTGTGAAATTGAGTTGAGGACTTTTACAACGTTGCCATACAGTTTGGCAGTTTGTAAGTTTCTCAACTTTTTTATTGTTCAAGGTCATGCAGGTTAACGTAGGGTTGCTTGAGACATGGTTTGCTGAGTTTAATGCAAAATACTTTAATGGGGAGTTGCCTGTTCCTGCTTTTGCTGTTGGCAACTCACGCACAAGGCGTGGCACCATGTCCTGGAGAATACGCAAGAAATGGTTCTCAAAGACGAGAGGCGACTATAAAATCCGCATCAGCAATTATTTTAACGTTGAGGAGTATGACTTCAAGAACGTCCTTCTTCACGAGATGATACACCTGCACATAGTGTCAAAGGGCATCAAAGACTCCTCACCCCATGGCGTCGTATTCCACGAGGTGATGAGAAGGATAAATGCTGATGGTTGGAAAATCAACGTTTCCGAGAAGATGAGCGGCAAGGTTGAGGTGGCACGTAGGATGGATGTCCGTTGGCGTGTCATCATGGCGGTGGCTACCACCGATGGGAAATATATGTTGTCCGTGGTAAATCCAAGATATGTCAGACTGATAGACAGCGTGATAAAGCGTTCTCCTAATGTGCAGTCATGCTCCTGGTATATTTCACAGGACAATTATTTCTCTTCATTCCCAGTGGTACGGTCGCCAAAAGGAAGAATTGTATCTGAAGATATATTTTGTCGATTTACAAAAGAAATGCAGACTTTTCAATAAGTCAGTTGTCCACATTCTTTATGTCTGGTTATTAAAGTTGGTTTCATACTTTGTGATTTTACATCGTAAAGATAATGTTTTTTATTGAAACTTCCAAAAAAATGTGCCCAAATTTGACCTGAGACGGTAAAAAAGTTGCTTCTCAGGTCAAATTTCGGCACAAAAATCCATGCATAAAATTAGCCACTGACCATATTAAGCCAGTGGCTGATCTTGTTTATATCTCTTGATTAAACTATTTGTTTACTTTTTAGGTTTTGCGTCTTCTACACTTATCAACTCCACTGTGAAGATAAGGGCACTGTAAGGATTAATACTGCCAGACTTACGTTCTCCATAGCCCAATTCCTGTGGGATATATATTTCCCATTTGCTGCCTACGGGCATCATGGTAAGAGCCTCGGTCCACCCTTTTATGACTTTCTTAGGACTGAATTTTGCCGTTTCACCCGGACGTTTGTAACTGCTGTCGAAAACAGTGCCATCGATCAGCCTGCCCTCGTATTTCACTGTCACCTCCTGGTCTTCGGTAGGGATCACGCCATCACCCTCTACAAGAACCTTGTATTGCAGTCCGCTTTCTGTGGTGATGACACCCTCTTTTTCCTTATTCTCAGCGAGGAAAACCTCACCAGCCTTGCGGTTTGCCTCGTTTATGGCATCTTCCGCTTTCTTGACAGCGCTGGCAAAATACTCGTTCGCAGAGCCAACACTCATAAGGCCGTAGTCTTTAATAATAGCGTTGATGAAACCAGTGTTGAAACATACGTCGTTGATAGAATCAGGACTTTCCCTGAACTGATCTTTCAGTCGAGGCAACATGCGCTGTGACACCATAATTGCCACTTCTTGTCCTGCCAAGTAAGCCTTCATGTTTTCGTCTTTGCTAATCCCATTTGCGATTGCCGTCTTATAACCTTCAATGAAGTCAGCCATATAAGCGGTATCCACGCTCAATTGCTGTTGGATATAAGATGTCAGTCCATCTGTATGCCTCATTCCTGCCGCATAGCTTACAGAGTCAGAGGAGCTCTCCAAAGATGTTGCCACCTCTATTTGTTTCACTGTTTCCTGTTCTTTCTTTTTCTTGTCTTTCGCACTTATCGTGGTGAAAGAAGCACTCACTAAGACAGCGAGTGCAATAAAAAATATCTTTTTCATAATCATAAATTATTTTCCCGTACCTACTAATTCAATCTTGAAAATAAGCGTTGAGAACGGATCGATGCCTTTTGGAGAATGGTCGCCGTAGCCGAGCTCCTGTGGGATTACTACCTCCCATTCACTTCCTACCGGCATGTGGAGAAGAGCATCAGAGAAACCTTTCACAACCTGTTTAACACGTAGTTTGACAGGGTCTTTTGACCTGTCAGAACTGTCAAACACGTTTCCGCCAATGGTCTTTCCCTCATAATAAACCCTTACTGTTGACGTATCTGTAGGAATTTCACCGTTACCTTCCTTGAGAACTTTGTAGAGAACACCGCTTTCAAGTTTTTGTACACCTTCGCCCTTTGCATATTTTTTAAGATATTCCTCACCGGCTTTCTTGTTCTCACCATACAGCTTATCCATAGTTTGGCTATGTATTATCTCCATTTTCATCTGCGTTAAAATCTGTGCCTGCTCAAATGTCATGGCTGCGTTTTTGCCAGACGTACCGCTAACGAAACCCGCCATCAAGTTTTTAAGGGATATTGTCTGAGTGGAATCCTTGTCAAACAACTGATAGTTTACACCCTTTACAATCTGGTTTGCCACCTGTTGGCCAATCATGATACCGGCAAAGTAAGCCGCTTTCTTCTTGTCATCACCAGCGTTTGCACCTACATTGAGACCTTTGTAGAACTCATCCATATAAGTAGTGTCAATACCGATATTCCTGACAAGATATTCTTTCAGGCCCTGTGACTGCAACATGCCGATAGCATAGCTCACGCTATCAATGTCATTCTTCATGTGTGCCTTTGGCGTTGTATTGCAAGAGAATAAAAATGTTACTGCAATAGCCAAAACTGCTCCAAATGTTAGCTTTTTCATTTCTGTATCTGTTTTTTAAAGTTGTTTTTTGTTTGATAATATAGAGTTTACTGCTTAGATTACTTGTATCAGCTCAACGTCAAACACAAGTGCTGAGTATGGTGGTATCGACTGGCCGGCACCACTTTCGCCGTAACCGAGAATGTAAGGGATGAAAAAGCGGTATTTGGCTCCCTCCTGCATCAGTTGAAGTCCCTCCGTCCAACCGGCTATTACTTGGTTCAACGGGAACACAGCCGGCTCCCCACGCTGCACACTGCTGTCGAATACTGTCCCATCGACGAGGAAGCCCTCGTAATGGCATTTCACCTTGTCGGTGGCCTTCGGCTTCTTGCCGGTGCCCTCGCTCAATACCTTATATTGCAGTCCGCTCGGAAGGGTTACGACACCTTCTTTCATAGCGTTATCGGCAAGATATTTCTCGCCTTCCTCTTTTGCTTTCTTGCCCTTCTCGGCTTTCTCTACATTCAGCTTTTCCTCCTGTTCCCGGAAATAGTCCTGCACGATAGTCTGCGCCTCACGATGTGTGATTTTCAGCTCGTTGCCGGCTATCACATCCTTTATTGCCTCCGCAAAGTCGTCTATCGCAATGCCAGACGCGCCCAATTGCAACAATTGCCGCCCTATTCCAAGTCCCAAAGAGTAACTTAGTTTATCCATCACTTTTGAAAATATTAAATACTGTTACCTTAATAAAAACGTGCAAAGGTAGTATTTTTATCTGATTAAGGTATTCTTATTGAAGAAAAATTACTAATTTTGTGCTATGTTAATA
>JAJPZD010000092.1 GCA_021204605.1 Prevotella sp. | reverse complement strand
CTGTTGTTGACCTCAGTGGCATTGATGGCGCAATATGTCATTATTTCGTGATTTGTCAGGGCAATTCCCCGCAGCAGGTAGAGGCAATAACCGATTCTATCGAGGAGATGACGAGGAAGGAAGCAGGCGAAAAACCTGTACACGTGATAGGTCTTACCAATGCACAGTGGGTGGCAATGGACTATATCGATGTGATGGTTCATGTGTTTCTGCCAGAGACACGCAGTTACTATAACTTGGAAAATCTATGGGCAGATGCGAAACTCACGAGGATACCAGACTTAGACTGATTTGTATTCTCCGAAAATGGAATTAAATTCCGTAGTTCGTGGACAATAAAAAAGGAATGGAACAAAACAAGAATAATAAGATGCCTAAATTCAGTATGAACTGGATTTATATAATCGTGATAATCGGTCTTATCGCGGTTTATATGATGGGCGGTGACACTATAAGTGGCAGTACAAACAAGAAAGTATCGTATGCGGAGTTTAAGTCATACGTGGAAAAGGGGTATGCCTCCCGTGTTGTTATCAATAAGGATGAGAGCGTGCTGAAAATGTATGTCAAGTCGGAATATATCCGCAAGGTGTTTAATGCAGGTACGAAAGAAACAGGCAAGGAGCCATATTTGAGCGTGGAGTTCGGCAGTACCGACCAGGTGGAGACATATCTTGACAAGGAGCGTGAGGCAGGCAAATTCTCTGGCGACTTGGATTATGAGAACAAGAAAGGAAATGATTTTCTAAATCTGCTAATCAGTATCGCTCCGATATTGTTCATTGTTATCATCTGGTTGTTTTTCATGCGTCGCATGGGAGGCGGCAGCAGTGGTGGTGGCGGTGTGTTCAGTGTCGGCAAGAGCAAGGCGAAAATGTACGAGAAAGGTACTGATATGAATATCACGTTCAAGGACGTCGCCGGTCAGGAAGGAGCGAAACAGGAGGTTCAGGAGATTGTGGATTTCCTGAAAAATCCAAGGAAATACACTAATCTTGGCGGAAAGATTCCAAAGGGAGCGTTGCTTGTGGGGCCTCCGGGAACAGGAAAGACATTGCTTGCGAAAGCCGTAGCAGGCGAGGCAGGCGTACCGTTCTTTTCCATGAGCGGATCGGACTTTGTGGAGATGTTCGTGGGAGTGGGAGCAAGTCGTGTGCGAGACCTTTTCCGTCAGGCAAAGGAGAAGGCACCGTGTATAATTTTCATAGACGAGATTGATGCCGTGGGGCGTGCGAGAAGCAAAAATCCATCTATGGGCGGCAACGATGAGCGAGAGAACACCCTTAATGCCTTGTTGACGGAGATGGACGGTTTCGGCACTAACAGTGGCGTTATAATCCTTGCCGCCACAAACCGTGCTGATATGCTTGACAACGCATTGCTGCGTGCCGGGCGTTTCGACCGTCAGATCAATGTTGACCTGCCCGACCTCAATGAGCGCAAGGAGATATTCCACGTGCACCTAAGACCTGTCAAGACCGACCCTACTGTGGATATAGACATGCTTGCCCGCCAGACACCGGGATTTTCCGGTGCGGACATCGCCAATGTTTGCAACGAGGCGGCACTTATAGCTGCACGTCATAACAAGGCGTTTGTGACAAAGCAGGATTTCCTCGATGCCGTTGACCGTATCATCGGCGGTTTGGAGAAAAAGACCAAGGTGATGACGCAGGGTGAGAAGCGTACTATCGCATTGCATGAGGCAGGTCATGCCACAATATCGTGGTTCTTGGAGCATGCCAATCCGTTGGTCAAGGTATCGATAGTTCCCCGTGGGCGCGCTCTTGGCGCTGCCTGGTATATGCCGGAGGAGCGTCAGATTACTACGAAAGAGGAGATGCTCGATGAGATGTGCGCCACCCTTGGAGGGCGTGCGGCAGAGGAACTGTTTACAGGGCATATCTCCACAGGCGCAATGAACGACCTTGAGAGGATTACGAAGAGTGCCTACGGCATGATTGCTTACGCCGGCATGAGTGATAAGTTGCCGAACCTTTGCTATTACAACAATAATGAGTATAGTTTCCAGCGTCCTTATTCTGAGACGACGGCGAAAATCATTGATGACGAAGTGCGCAAAATGATAAACGAGCAATACAGTCGTGCTAAGTCTTTGCTGCTTGAGCACAAGGATGGTCATAACCAACTTGCTGAACTCCTTCTTGAGCGAGAGGTGATTTTCGCTGAGGATGTTGAGAAGATATTCGGAAAACGTCCGTGGGTAAGTCGCTCTGATGAAATATTGGAGGAAAAGAGCAATGCTCCAAAAAATACTGATAGCAGTGAGGAGAACTCATATAGCGAGACAGTAACGACCACCGTTGATGAACCTGCTGATGACAAATAATATTTGAGCCAACCCATGAAGAATATTATAACAAGAACTGTTACTGGTGTGCTGTTCGTTGCGGCTATCGTGGTTTGTTTCTTGAAACCCATCGCCATGGAGTTTCTGTTTGCCATTGTAACAGGACTGACGATGTGGGAATATTGTGGCTTGGTAAACGAGAATGATAATGTTCAGGTTAACAGGTTTATCAGTACTGTCGCAGGCGTGTATTTCTTCCTCGCCATGGGCGGATATTGCAGTGGAATGGTAAGTTCAGGTGCTGTGTTTGTTCCATATTTGCTGACAATAATATATCTGTTTATCAGTGAACTTTATACACAGACGAAGAATGCCATTAACGATTGGGCATATACTATGCTTGGACAGATGTATATCGCCCTTCCGTTTTCCACTATTAACGTCCTTGCTTTCAATGCCACAACCGATGGGGGAATAACATTCAATTACCTTATTCCACTTAGCGTGTTTATTTTCCTTTGGGCTAACGACACGGGGGCATATTGCATCGGTTCTCTTTTGGGCAAGCACAAACTGTTTCCAAGAATTTCTCCTGGCAAGACATGGGAAGGCTCTATCGGAGGGTTAGTGTTCGTATTGATTGCTGCTGTTTTGGTTGGGTATTTGAGCGCAGATAAGAGTGTGGAATTTGGTTTCAATATCCTAATATGGATTGGTTTGGGCATCGTTGTTGTAGTTATCGGAACGTGGGGCGATTTGGTTGAGTCGTTGTTCAAACGTACATTGGGAATTAAAGACAGTGGCTCAATACTGCCGGGACATGGCGGCATGCTCGACCGTTTTGATTCCTCTTTAATGGCATTGCCGGCAGCAGTGATTTATATCTATTCACTGACTTTGTTTTAGAAAGAAAAAACTGTTTTTGTGATTGTAATTATATACAAGTCAAAGATAGCTGGCAAGTTGACTATTGTTAAGTAATACATAAACAGTTCAGACGCAATAAAGAAATGAAACCTATTATAAAATACAGAGTGGGAAAGTCAAACGAGATTCCCAATATAATGTGGCATATTCCGCGTTTTGCAGGAAAGTACGTTGAGCCTTTCTTCGGAGGTGGTGCGCTCTTTTCCCATTTGGAATCCAGACGTGCCATTATCAATGATAAAAAGGATTATAGAGAGTTTATGTCTTTATAATTCATAATAATTAAATGTTCGGCATTTCTGTCGTTCCTATTCATAAAACTGACATTATATTTTTTGTCAAAAGTCTTGATTGTCAATTTTTCATTGTCATAAAGGGAATATATGAAAGGTGTGTTTTTAATGATCATCATCCATTTCCCTTTACATTCATTGATAAGGTAATTGGCAAGTCTTTTTTGGTCGTTTTTTGAAAACTCGTTCTTAGCGTATGTACTGAAAGTGCTGTCGTAAGGTGGGTCTAAAAATATGAAGTCATTGGATTGAGGCGGATTATTTCTAAAAAAATCCTCAAAATCCATATTGAAAATATTTGTTGTCTTGAAATGCTCTATAAGTTTTTGGGATTTATAATATTCTATCTTCTTGTCAAGCAATTTATGGTTATATCCAATTCCACCGTAAGGAACATTGAACTCTCCGTTACGATTATATCTGAACATACCACTGTATGAGTAATTTCTTATAAAAACAAACAAGGCAGTACCTAATGAGATATCATCTTCACTCAAGTCTCTATCATTATATAAGTTCCTGAAATACATATATAATGCGCTCATTAAGGCCGTCTCTATATTATCAAAAATATCTTCTTCAGGCATTAAATGTTTTTTCTTCTCGATTTTTTTCATACGGGAAATCTTAGCCAACAAATTCTTTTTCAATTCTTTGCCGAAAACGTCTCTATGCCATGAGAATTTTGAAGACAGCACATTATTTAATTCATCGACATTGGATTCAAGAAACGACAAGATAATAGATTTCATCTCTATGTCAGAAATTCTATCTTCACGATAATCTATGTAGTTTGTGCATAAATTCCTGTGGTTATCAGCAAAGGTGAGCATTGACTGCCAAGATGCCGTTATTTCTTTCATCCAATCATAAAAAGATTGATTGGATAATGCGACACTGCGATATAAACCAATCAACTCGTTGGATATGTCATTAATATAATATTGTTTTGCATTCAATGCCGTAAATACAGAGCCGCCACCGACGAATGGCTCATAAAAATTATCATACGTGGAAGGAATATTTGAGAATATAAAAAACAATTCTTTCTCCTTTCCACCAGCCCACTTTATAATAGGTGAAAGACCCGTATATTCTATGTTATTAAATAAATCCATCAAAACTTTCTTTTCTCTATTCTATTTTTTGAAGCTAAAAAATATTTCTCATCTATCTCAAATCCTACAAACTTCCTGTTTAATGAAAGTGCTGCTATCCCTGTTGAACCAACTCCCATAAACGGATCAAAAACCACATCGTCCTCGTTGGAAGCTATATAAATCATCTTTTTTAGGATGGAAGTTGGTTTCTGTGCCGGGTGTTTTGGATTAGACAACCGCTCCACTCCCAAACAGATAGGACTTTCTACAAAATTGTGCATTTCTTTCTGTGATATAAAATTCCACGTATGCTTTTTATTCCAGCAACAAAATATAATCTCACAACTGTTTAAAAATCCTGCTTTGAAAATTTTGGGTGTCGGGTTGGTCTTATGCCAGATCATAAACTGAGAGACATCAAATCGATGGTCAAGACATTCATACCATTTACCTAATTGATTATAACTGGTAAAAATGAACAAGTTGCCAGTGGGTTTTAACACCCTGATAAACTCTTCGGTCCATTCTTTGGGGTCAAAATCTATATGATCCCAATATGCCAAATCGTTGTTGATAGGTGTCCGCCCCGGCAAATAGATATTACCCGTAGAATGTTTGCCAATATTATACGGAGGATCCGTCAATATAAAATCGACATAGTTGTCAGGGATTTTCTTAATTAAATCCCTGCTGTCTCCCTGCATAAGTATCGGTTTGTATTTAAAGTCTCTCATTTACCTACTCATGTAAATACGCACTTTTTATTGCCTGTAATGCCCCTTTTATGCAATGTGCATTTTTTCTGTATTCATCGAGGACAATGTCATATCCTTGTTCTGATTTGCAAACCATGTTCCAAAAATCCCTGCTTATAAGAAGCTCATCCTCAGCAAAGAATTGCAACACACGACTTTGTTTCCAAGGTTTACCTTCTCCATATCGATTATATGCAGTGGCGAAATAGATTTTCACTTTTTCTTGTGAACCGAGAGAATTTACCAGAATACAATATTGTTCTAGTAAAGCCTCTTTTTCGGAACGTGCTTTTTTATTGTCTAAATCACCGCCGATTTTAAGTTCTATAAGGTAATGCATACCAGTATCTTTGTCATAAAGATAATAATCGCTCTCATGACGTTTTGTGATGATAGAATCTGATTTGTGCAGATTCAAAATGTTACCATAGTCAGATATAGTCGGCTTTCTTGCATGTCGTTTGTATTCTTCAAGAATTGTAGCGATATAGTTGGTTTGTTCATGACTAATATCACCCTCTACATGCTGACTTACCTCATAATGTAGTGAAGCTATCTTAATCGCCATTTTTTCAAGAACATTACCAAGACTACTGTCAAGAGAACGGGCCAATGCCGAATAATACAGAATATCCAAACCGAGTTCTGCTATAAACACATTATGAATTTTCATGTTTATAGTACCTTCCTCATCATCAACTTCTGACAAATGCCTGTCGGAAAATCCTGATGCGTATGATTCAATACATGCACTAACAACTGCACGTATGGCTTTTTCTTCTTGTTCGGTCATGATGTTTAATGCCTTGATTTTTCTATGCAAAATTACATTATTTTTTGTGATTACTGTAAATATCAGAGAGCTTTTTTGAAAAGACAAGTTGAACGTGAGACGGATAATGCTCTTAACGTCGCAAAATAAAAAATTAAAAAAATAAAAATGCAAATTTGTTTTGCGTCACCCTGCGTCATCAATTGCTTTACTCGTATCTCATTGATAATCAATAATTTTATCTATATTATACAAAAAAGTGATGAAGTCAGGAAAAGGAAATGTGATTTTCATAACATATATTAACACATGATTTTGTGTGTTTGATAAATAATAGAGTACTTTTATTTATTAAAACGTTAATGTTATGGAAATGAAAATGTAATACGATTGAACAAGAAATTCGGATAGAGATGACAAAACTTGATTTCAAACAGATAACCGACAGCAACTTGTTGCTTTATCGGTATGTGCGGGGCTCACACGCATACGGTATCGCCACAGAGACTTCCGACATGGATGAGGGTGGTGTGTATATGTGTCCATTGTATCAACTGAATGGTCTTGGTTTTGATTATCAGGATCAGGTTTCAGATGCGAAAGCCGACAAGGTGTGGTTAGAGCTAAATAAGTTTATGCGACTGCTGGTGAAATCCAATCCAACAGTGCTCGAAAGTCTGTTCATACCCGAGAATTATATCCTTTACGAACATCCGATAATGAGTAGGATAAAAGAGCATCGTGATGAATTCATAAGCAAGGAATGTTTCGATTCGTTTTACGGATATGGTGTCAGTCAGATAAAGAAATGCCGTGGGCTCAATAAGAAGATAAACAACCCCGTAACTGAAAGGCTATGGCCACTTGATTTCTGTTATACTTTCTATGGACAGGGTAGCAGCAAGATAAGGAATTGGCTCGAATACCGTGGTCTTGACCAGAAATATTGTGGTCTTGTGAATATTCCGAACATGCACGATGTATATGGGTGCTATTACGACTGGGGAAGGTTTTTCAGTGATAACGGCATTACGCATGATGATATTATAATGTATCGCAACTATGTGCCGGCAAGAAAGATTACGGATATAGTGAATGAGTGGAAGTCGCTTGACAAGAATGATG
>JAJPZD010000107.1 GCA_021204605.1 Prevotella sp. | reverse complement strand
CGGAGGGTTTCATGTCAAGGATGAAAACGCTTCTTGATGGCAATGATTACCGTGTTACAGGAGAGTTTGAGATTTATTTTGAGAACGTTACATCCCTGATATTCACATTGGTGGGCTTCAACACTCAGGTTGAGAAAGCTACATCAAATGGACGCATTGACGTGGTAGTATATTCCAAAGACTACATCTATGCCATGGAACTCAATGTTGATGTCTCAGCCGACAAAGCTCTCGAACAAATCGACTCCAATGATTACACGCTCCCATTTGCGGCTGATGACCGCAAATTATACAAAATCGGTGTCGCTTTCTCATCCACAACACGCACCATCAGTGAGTACAAAATAATCTCCCTCTGACATTTCTCATGACAATAGAAGATATTAAAGCTATTATAAAAGACGGTGAGTCTCGTACTCTGGAACTGAAAAAACTACAGGCGAGCTAAAAGACAGAACGAATGATAGCAGCAAAACCTCATAAATATGGGTGGGAGAACCAGATTGCCGATGACTATTCAGTTGGCGATTTGAATGAGGAACATATAATGAATGCTGTCCGTATGGGTGTGCGTGGTGGTCGTATGCCGGAAAACGCCTTGTCTTTGCCTTGCGAGAACATTTTGAAAAGGTTCTCCTTGTTGAAAGACGGTAAACCTTTACAGGCTGCTGTGGCTTTGTTTGCGAAAGACACATGGCAATATCCTCAACTCCTGCTACGTATGGCTCGTTTTGAGGGAACAGACAAACTTGTGTTTATTGACAACCAGCAAGTTCATGGAAACTTCTTTGAAATGTTGGATGCGGGTATGGCATTCTGTTATAAACACCTGAATTTACATGGGCGGGTTGTCGGCTTACAACGTGTTGAGTATCTTGACATTCCTCGTGAGGCATTAAGGGAGGCATTAATCAACTCTCTCTGTCACAGGTCTTTCGACTCAATATCTGCATCAGTTAGCCTCGGCATATATTCAGACAGAATAGAAATCACAAATCCTGGCCGTTTCCCTGTTGGCGTAACACCTGAAAATATCAAGCAGTTCCACGAGTCTAAACCTTACAATCCTCTTATTGCCAGTGTTCTCTACAAAACAACGTGGCTTGAAAGTTGGGGCTCAGGAATAAAACGTATTATGGATGCGTGTCAAGCACAGAATGTGCCTGAACCTTATTATGAAGTCTGGTGCGACATTTGATGATATTGATACCCTGTTGCGGCTTTTCAATCCGCTTTCCGTCTAATAGAGGGTCAAAGATACTTACAATGTCATTAAGTCCGGAAGTCAAATCCTCCCATTCCTCTATCTTTTGATTTAACTCGCATTGACCTTTTGTCTTACTGTAACGCCAACGCCATTGAATACGTCCATCGTGACGGACACTTTCTTTCAAATAACGGATAAGCGGAAGATATTCTTCTCCCTCATACTTACCCTCAAAATGTAACTGTATTCTGCCGTTAATTAATTCGTAATGAATATCCCAATCTTTAATAACTGCAGATACTTGTATGTACCTGCTTGTTTGCCATGAGCGTTTTTGGTAATAGCCGCGGACACGTTTTACCCCAACCCCACTTATCATAGACGAATTTCTTTACATCTTGATATAAATACTCATCAATCCAAATTGCCATTGTCCTATGTGTTTAAGTTTATTATATTATTGTGGTTTTTACTGTCATATCATTCCGTGTCTTAGCAAATAGAGTTCACATACTCCCCCATATCCGGGTTACGTCTCTCGCCATTCGAGATATGCCTCACCATATTCGAGTACAATTATACGACAATTTCAAGATTTTTACAAACCCCGTTACTTATTTCTATAAAAAATCTAAAAGAATCTTCAAATTAAAACTCCTTACTGTTTAACATTTCCCAGTTTCATTTCAATCTCTTCAATGGTCGGCATTGTGCCTTCTACTTTTTCTGGATATAATTTCGATAAATCATATTCTGATATGCCCAATGGAAGATTACTGCCTTCCAAAGCATACTGTGCAAGCAGGGAATCTTTTTGGCGGCAAATAAGCAAACCTATTGTGGGATTGTCTCTCCTCTCTTTTTTAAGTATATGATTACAAGCAACTACATAACCGCTTAACTGTCCGAGGTCTTGAAAATCAAATTCTCCGATTTTTACTTCAATTACCACGTAACATGACAATTTCAGATTGTAAAAAAGCAGATCAATAAACTTCTCCTTTTGCCCAATCTGAAGTCGGAACTCCTTGCCGACGTATGCAAAACCGGTGCCAAGTTCCAATAAGAATTGTGATATATTTCCTAACAGTGCATCTTTGAGAATACGCTCATTGTATGGTTTCGTTATTCCTGTAAATGCAAAGTTATATGGGTCTTTCGTCAATTCTTGCGCAAGCTCACTCGTTTCATTTGGTAACGTGCGTGTAAAGTTTGTCAAAGCCTTACCCTCACGTTCATACAAACCTGTATCCATGAAATTGAGCAGCACATCACGACTCCAGCCCTCTTCCATAGTTTTTTTTACATAAAAGAGAGCCTCTGCAGGTTCTTTACTACACCTATCCATTAAATAACGATGGTGACCCCAAGGTATAGAGAAGAGCATTTCTTCCAATTGTGCCACAGCTTGTGGCATTTTTCTATCTTCTAATTGTGCCACAGCTTGTGGCACAATTGCGAAATATTGACGGTAAAGAAGATAGAACTTCTTGCAATAATATATATTTCGTACAGAAAGACCTGTTGAGTTAGGGTTTCTATGTTGCAAATCGATAGAAAGATTTTTTATAACGCCTTCGCCCCAACGGTCTTCAACGTGCATTTCTTCTATGTCACGACCGAGTTCCCAATAATATTTGAGCATTTCACGGTTTACCCTCACGGCAGCCTTGATTTGGCTTTGGCGATAACGCACACTAAGATCTTCTACCCATTGCAGGTATTCTTCATCCAATATATTGATAGACTTATTCATATCTTGCAATTTTTCTATTTTTCTGCTAAATTAATAATTAATTGCAAATTATTCAAATTTTCAAACTAAAACTTATCTTTATCTCGATTATGCACATAGAACATTCATTTCTATCTTTTTTCTTCATTTGACAGTTCGACAATCGTAATTGTCGAATTAGTATCTGATTTATGAAGTGATGTATTTTCTACCATTGCTACAAATATTCTTTTACCGTAACCTGACCATTCATCAATAACGGCAATAACTCATCACGCAACTTGGTAAGAAGATTATTTTCTTCTATCTTTTTCTTCCTATAATCCCATAACGGAATTATGATATCACAATAACCTTTAATTAAATCATCTTGAGGTAGAGCGACATTATAACCTAATAGGTTTTCTTGGCTAATTTTCTTTTGGATAGACCCTGTTTCAATCTTTTTTGCTGGAATAGTCTTCAACATATGATATATAAATGGAAGATATTCTTTTTGGGTATGAGAAATTATATGGGCATGATTATTAACCCAATTTTTTCCCCATATATATTGGACTATAGGAAATCCATGTACATCTGATGTTGATCCATCTTCTGCTAAAAGAACATAATCTCCATCAAAAATGAAATCAGTAACATAATCCATAATTCCAGTAGCGCCATAATAAGGATAAATTCCATGCATAGATAACCTTTGAACATTTGATAATGGAACTCTCTTATAATCCTCTAATTTAATGAACTTTCTTAAAGGTATAACTTCAAACCCCTCTGGTATTTCCCTTTTCAATTTCTCATTCCACATCATTTTGCCACCACTGCTCTTGTATGGCCTGCCATTCTCGTCTGGAAAATCAAACTGCACAAACCAGTAATCGTAAATCAGCTTCGCCAACGACTCTAAATTGCGATTTATCGATTTATTTAATTGAACTTTTTCATCAATATCAGATAAAACAGAAGATAAGTCTCTCTGTTTCTTAATAGTAGGAAAATCAAAACAGAGATTCATTATATCAGAGGGGTTTATCGAAGGATATGCTGATACCGCATTTTGAGCAATTGCTTGTAAATAATTAACTACCGATTGTTGCGATAATAGGTAATATAGAAATTGTGAATCAATAACAGAATTGTCTTTTATATCAATTGTACAAAAACCAGTAGAAATAATCAAGTTGTCATCTGGATTTTTTAAAATTCCAAAATGACGCATATTTGGTCTGACCATTGATATTATAATAGTATTGTCTTTTACTCGTCTTTGAGCCCTGCTTGGTGCATCTGAAATATTTAATTCTTGTAACTCAAATATTTCATTATCTATAATACTACTTGTGTCAAGGTATAATATTTTATTTATATTATCTGTCGCTTTTAAAGTCCTTGCATTAAAATCGGCAATATCACTTAATTTATATATCATATTCCTATAACAATCTTATTTTTTATTTACAGAAACAAAGAGTATCTAATTTTCTCATTATCTCATTTTCCAACCGATGGCTCTCATCAAATTGCCCTGTAAAAGTTTCTTTATATTGCGCTATTTGCCTGTTGAACTCCCCCTCGTCCATTTCAACATACTCAATCTTGATGTCGAAATACTGACCTGCCGACAAGCTATATCCCTTCTCTTTAATCTCATCGTAAGACACTACAACGGAGAAATCTTCAACAGCTTCTTTGCGCTGGAATGTACTGACAATTTTATCAATATCCGCAGGCAGCAAACGGTGTCTTTGCAAGCCGTTTTCCTTGTAGTCCTCTCCCAATTTGCTTGCATCAATTAGAATTACATTATCGCTACTTCCCGACTTATCAAGAAACAATACAGAAACATTAGTACTGGTTGTGGCAAACACATGATTGGGCATTGACACACAGCCATACACCCACTTTTCATCTATTAATCGGTTTCTGACTTTTCTCTCAACACCGCTTTTTGCCGTGATAAATCCCGTCGGTACTACAACCGCACCCTTTCCTGTAACTTTAAGTGAGTTGATAATGTGCTGGATAAAGCACAGATAAACAGACATTTTTGACTTGTCCTTTTTGGGTATATTTGGAACACCTGCCCAAAATCGTATGCTGTCGGCTGCTATGGTGTCCCTGAAATCTGAGAAATCAAGATTGAACGGGGGATTTGACACCACGAAATCAAACTTGCGCAACGTTCCGTTTTCTTCTTTATGGTATGGCTCTGTAAGTGTGTTTCCTTGTACGATATTAATAAGACTGCCTGACAGATTATTCAGAATAAGATTGAGACGGAGCATCTCACTTGACTTTTCCGAAATATCCTGACTGAATATCGTGCATCTATTCTCGCCTATCTGGTGTGCCAACGACATAAGCAATGTGCCGGTTCCTGCCGCCGGGTCATAACAGGTCATGCCTCGCAAATTGGCATCATCTCCCACAAGCAACCGCGCCATAACCTGCGCAATCGCTCTTGGGGTATAATATTCGGCATACTTCCCTCCTCCGGCATTGTTGTAATCTTTTATCAGATATTCAAATATGCGTGAGAAGAAATCGTACTTCTCCGCAAACACACTTTCAAAGTTGAACGATGCCACTGAGCGCATTAACGACTTCGCAAAGTCATCCCTTTTCTGCGGGTCTGTAACGAATTGTGTTAAGGCACTGAATATGTTCACCCTGTTCTTCCCTGACGTTACAACAGAAAAGTTTTTGGCGTTCAGATTTGCTATGTCTATTAACATGGCATCCAAACGGGTGGAAAAATCACCGTCTCCCGATGTGTTGTATAAATGTGCCAAGGTGTGTTCCGGTCTCAGTCGTGGAACGGTTGACGGCTGATAACTGAACAGGTCATCCACCTCATCTTCTGTGAACTTGTCATATTCCACATCCCAGTTTTTCGCATTGCGTAACCGCTCTCCGTATTTCTTGTCCTTTTTGGCCTCATACCCGAACTTGTCATTGAAATATTTGTACAGAAACATCTCGGTTATGATCTTATACTCGCTCCCACTGTTTGCCAAACCGAATGCGGATGTGGTTGACTTCAACGAGTCAATAAGGGCAATTGTGGCTTCTGTTATATCTTGATTGTGGTTTTCCATTCTCACCTTTTCTGAATTTGGTTATATTGATTGATATATTCTCCTACAATGAGGTTGTTGATAAATCTTCGGTCGGAAATTTCCGTCTCTATACCCAAGTCTCTCAACTGACTGCTTATCATGGCAAGGGTGTCTTGCCTGAAATTGTTCTCATTGGATATTATGTTGATGTTGTAATATAGCTGTTTGTCAATCTCTTTCTTCATCTGTGATAAGCTGTCGGCTATCTTATATTCTTCTTTGGAGATAATCGGGCGTTCTCGCTTCCGGTTTTCTTCCTGTATGCGCTTATGTACCCGGACAAAACGCTCATCGCCTTCGTATTTCTTTTTCAGAGTGTTGTTACGACGGTTTATCTCACGGAGCTTCTTCATCACGGCATCCATATAGTCAATGCTCTCTTTCGCCTCTTGAACATTCTGTGGGATATATCCTCTCTTTCTGAAATATTCCCGGAACTCATCGGCTAATATCACGTATTTCTCATCGGTTTGGTCAAAATTAGCCTCAAACTCTGCCTGCACTCTCTCACACCGTTCACGGATATCGTTTATCCTTACTTGCAGCTCCTCTGCTATCCCTTTCTTGAACTCAAATTCTATTTCCGACAGGGCAATGTTGATTATGCCTGACACATCGGCTTTATGCTCGTTGTTCTCCAACAGGTTGATGCGCTCAATGCGGTTCGTAACTTCCGAAATTAGTGCCGGAACAGTTCCCTGCGGCAAACTGTTGAGCTTATCTCTTAAATCTTCTTTTCCAAATGCCCTCACCTGATTGATTATTGCCTTTGCTTTGACAAGCGTGGAACGCAACGTATATAGGTTTTCCTTGTTGGCTATATCGTCTATCTCTTTTCTGAACTCCTCCAAATTATCACAGGTATAATTGAACAACACACTGCTGATTTCGTCTATCTGCTCCATAATCTGCTCCTTGTCAACGATTATGGATTCTCCTACACTCTGTGCCTGCCCTGTTTCTGCAATGTCTGCTGTGCGGTTCAGCTCCTGTAGATAACGGTTGTTGGTTTCCTCGAATTTTTCCTTGATGTTGACAAAATCAACAACATATCCGTATCTGAAATCTTTATACGGGCGGTTCACTCTTGTCAATGCCTGCAACAGGTCGTGCCCGTCAAGACTGCGCCCCAAGTAAAGTTTTTTCAGGCGCGGCGCATCAAAACCGGTCAGCAGCATCCTGTTCACAATCAATATGTCAACTGTCTGCTTCTTCTTGAATTCATCTATA
>JAJPZD010000279.1 GCA_021204605.1 Prevotella sp. | reverse complement strand
TTGAATAAATAATTGACTACTGAATAATTAAGAAACAGCCTGTACGCAACAACGTACAGGCTGTTTTTATTTGGTAAAAGACTTGATTAAATCAATAATAAAGAGTATCTTTGCACATCTTTACAAAACAATTAATTTAAAATAATATCATGGAAAAGAAAATTATTATTGTTTCTGCCATTGTTGCGATTTTGGCATTGTTATGTGTGGCTAGTGGAGATTATGAAAGTGTGCTTTCCATTTCTATGTTTTTAGGTCTTATATTCGCCGTTCTACAAATTATCTTATTCTTTAAGATTTGGAACATGACGAAAGATGTGAAAAATATAGCAGATAAAATGAAAGAGAAAGAAATCAATGAGAATAATCCGTTAAAAGCAATACTTAAAGGTGACAATGAGAAAGCCAAAGATATATTGGTAAATGACTGCATAAATGATTTAATACAATTTGCAATCAAAGGAGTAGATGCCGAAGAACTTAACAAGATAAGACGGGCTTATGGGCTAACATCCAATTACGAAATTCAGGTTAAGCACATCAAGATTTATTACGAAACAGCATTGAAGAACTTAGGCGGGGAATTACCTGACAAAGTGAAATTGTTAACACATTCTGATGATGTATTGAAATTGTTGGAATACGGAAAAATAGAACAGACCAATGATGAATAAATAACTAAAAAGTTACTTTTGTCTTGTGAATGTCATATATTTTTGAATATATGTGAATGAATAATGTTTGTAGAATTTCAAAAATTAATAAAGCTGTCAATATGAGAACATATTTGTTTTTACTTGTTATGAGTTTGACATTGGTTTCATGTTCGCAGAAAGCTAAGAAAGAAACGCAAGTTGACGAGGAGCAACAGCGTAAGAATGCCGTGATTGCGAAAGCAAAATTAGGGCTTGCCGACTATATTTATACACAAGTATATAATCCCGATGTATTTGAAATAAGAGATTTTGAAATTCAATATGTCAGTGATAGTTTGTGTGTGTTTGTATTTAGGGCGTTGGCAGAAAACGGTTTTGGAGGTCATGTAAATACTAAGTGTGGATATGTTTTTATGAAATACGATAATGAATGGTATGACCATCTTGAAGATAAAGTTGGTGATGGGGATGTTGTTTTGAGTGGTGCATTTAAAGTTCACCGTTCTCTTGCTGATGATGTTGGGATAAGAATGGACAAAAACAAGGAGGTTATAATGTTGCACGATGTCGCAAAAAGTACTGGTGATGACCATTACTACAATGCTTATTCTTGTCTGATATGAGATAATGAAAGTAGAAAGGTAGATTTTAAAGGCAGTAGTTATAAGCTACATTTTGTTTCCCCTCTCGAATAAGTCATACACTTGTTAATGTTCAGTTTGAATAATTAAATCAACGACTATTATAAAATATTAACTATGAGAAAAACAATCCTATTCGCATTTTTTGCCTCACTACTCCTACTCATTTCATGTCATAAGTCATACAAGGATATTGAGGAAAAGGCAAAAATTGCTTTGACAAACCGTATTTATGGCTATGATATTTACCCTTATGAGATTAGGGATTTCAAGGTCGCATACATCAGCGACAGCCTATGTATCCTGCGTTTCCATTTTAGCGGTGAATCTAATTCTTCGTATCACTATTTCAATAATAATATGGAGTACGTTTTTCTTTGCTATAACGGTGAGTGGTTTGAATATTCACGTTTTACAAACGATGATATACTTAAAGACGATATTTATTTCTTGCCAAGTGTCTATGAGGATGCGGATAACAATCCCGACAAGAGTATTGTCGAGCGGCTGCACAAGGAGCGTGAAAAGGCTGAAAAGACGGGTAACGACTACTATCTTACAGCTTATACCTACTTAATAGCAGCATACGGAGGGAAAAAGGCAGACCTTGACTTTAAACGTAAACTTAACATCGTCAATAAAGAATAATATTTCTCTATACTATTAAACTTAAATTTTACTTTCTATGAGAAAAACAATTCTGCTTACATTGCTTACATCACTACTCCTATTCACCTCCTGCCATAAGTCATATAAGGATGTTGAGGAGAATGCGAAGATTGCCTTGACAAACGCCATTTACGCTGAAGGCTTCCTCTCGTATGAGATTAGTAATTACGAGGTTACCTATATCGATGACAGCCTTTGTACCATGAATTTTCATCTTGCTGGCTACCCTGTTCACGAAAAACCCGTTGAACTGGATATTGTATTTACTTTTTTGTGCTATAATGGTGATTGGTACACCGACTTTAACTTAAAAAAATACGCCATGTTGATGTCTCTCTCGTCTTATACTATATGGAAGGCGGAAAACAATCCCGACAAGAAGGTGGTTGAGCGGCTGCACAAGGAGCGTGAAAAGACTGAAAAGACGGGTAACGACCAATATTCCACAGCATATACTTACATGATTGCGGCAGGATTTGGGAAGAAGGCCGACCTTGAATATAAGTGCAAACTAAATATTGTTGATACCAAAACTAATACGGATTGATATTTATATTTCCATATTAAACAAAAATAAGCCACGGGTGTGTAAATAAACTGTATCAAGGTAGGGTGTGTAAATTAAACTGTGTCAAGGTATAGTTTTCTCTATTAGATGTTCCCCCTGCAGGGGGAACGGCCTGACAAAGTTACAACAATACAAACCTGTCTCCAAATTTTATCGCCAATTGTTGCGAGATAATCCCCCTGTTGTTCAGTGGCATGGTCCAGTTCTTCCGTAAGTTGCGGTATGAAAGTTCGTGAATTTCTACAACAAAAACAATTAGGGTACTCAAAAACGTATAGTTATTTTTGTCGTATAATCACATTCATTAATCCGACAATTTCATTTACAATAGAGCCTCTTTCACCACAACCTATTCTCACAATAGGATTTGCGATGTCATTCACATTGATTATTACAGTATAGTCATGTATTATAATATCATCTTGTAGAACTCCTACTGTGTTCTTTTTTGCGGTAGCACCTCCAATAGCTGCACCAACTCCACCCATTAGAACTCCACCCACTACTGCACGTCCTAACATATTACCAGTAGATGTTTTGGTTTTGTACTCAACTTTCCCTTTCTTAACTGTGGGATTGTCAGAAAAAGTGCAACTTATAACATCTCGGAAAGAGTAAACAATTCCGCAAATCCAGATCTTCTTTGTATCAGAAAAGGCAATTATATCATCAAGTATAGAATGTTCTTTTAAAGATATTTTCTTAGTAACCTCACCATATTGCGACTCTAAATCCTTTACACTACTTTCATATTCTGCAATAACTTTATCCAATGCCTCCTTTGCTGCAATACGTTCTTCTTCTTTCCTTTTATCCATTTCCTCATTTCCTTCTTTGTCTAATTTCCTAAAATATATACCCAATGCTATTAATCCTACGAATGCTATTGCAAAGATAATTATACCAGGTAGCACATCACGACCTGCAGCACCTGATAACAACATTACCAGCATTAATAAAGCAATTACACCGAAACCAAAACATGGTGCTGACCTTTCTTTACGATTTTCCATATCAAGAATTTTTAGGTTAATAATAAAATTGCCCAAAAGTACACATTTTTACTTTACAAAGAAAGTACAACATTTCTTTTTAAGAAAAATTTCATCCATTAGCATGATATCAATTAGAAATTTTTATTCAATCAACGTATAATTCATCATTTTCTAACTGTTCACGAGTAGTAACGCTTAGTATCTTATCTTTCATTATTTCACATTTTTGCCTAAAAAAGTCTCTATCAAAATACGTGAGTTGTTTAACTGCTCCCAATCTATTGAAATATTTTGCAATAAACCGACCTCTATTCTCAAAATATTTATCGGTGATTTCAGGACTGTTCAATAAAAAATCCAATATACCAATCATCGCTTCCCTATGTCGTATAAGAAAGGAAGTACCAAAAGTAACAGACCTAAATGTGTAATTCTTGAATAATATCTCTGTGAGTTCATATTTATTATCTCTTGTTTCGTCAACAGTATTATGCACATACCACCATAAAGTTGCAGCAGCATTACGTAAAATTCCTTGTCCGCCAACAAACCAGTGGTCAAGGATGTAATTAACAGAAACTTTATCTTCAAAAACTTTTGGCCAACGGTGTTGAACATAATTAAACATTGTAGTATGTGTAAGATATACCCAAAAAGCCTCGTTAGATGCTAATAAAGGCGAAATGTCTTTATACGCTTCAAACAGGGTTTTGGCTGCTTCATAATCATGCTCATTATCTGCATACAAATCAATTTTGTCTTTAAGGTTTGCAGGAGCATAAACATTTGCAAGACGTTTCTCCTGTGAATGGTCATATTCAAAAACATCTTCTTTATACAGAGAAAAAGCATTTCCAGCCTTTACTTTATCTTTGAGTTCCTTTACGAAACTTTCCTTAAATGTTTTTTGTAGTTCCATAATTATATTTCTAAAGTTAGTTGTCTTTTATAAACTCGAATAATCTATCGTAAGGTTTTCCCAATAATTTCTGTGCTACGATAGGAATATTGTCTATTTCATCAAGATCTTCCAAAGACAAACCTTTATCATGTTTAAGACGATAACAGATAGTTCTTACCCATAATCTTGCGTCTTCATCGATATTGTCAGTTTTTTTCTTATTGCTCAACTCTAAAAGAGCATAAGTCAATGCATTCATAACGATTGATGAGTGTAAAATCGCGGCCTTATTTTTTATACCAGAATCATAATCGCAATATTGATTATAAAGTTTAGTAGGTAATTGTATTGATATTTTAGAATCTTGAGTATCAATACGCAGATATTCGTCTTTATTATTTTCTAATATTTGCATAATAGAGCCTGCAACAAGTAATTTATTATAATTTATATCTACATCATATTGTCTTCTTCGAAAGGCCACAAGAATGTCCCCTGGATCCATTCTGAAACTGTAACCATCGTAGTCTGGATTAAAATCTATATTTATATAATCCTCAATAGTTTTTTTGACAGAAACAAAACAATTAAAATATATACGCCCATTGACATCATCACTTTGGATTTTGATTGTAAACTTAGGTGTCACTGATTTCACACATTTACGTAGCATTGTAGAAGAGCATTCATATTCACAAGTGTATTCAGCATAACCATTCTCAATCAAATTATGAATGTCAAGATTATCAAAATCTAAATATACATGAAATGTAAATGATGACTTGTCCTTTTCCAAATTTATAACAACATCATTTGGGGGTAATGGCGTTTTGATATCATCGCTTATACCCAAAACAGGATATGGTAATGAAATATTATTTAAGTTCATAAGCATCGAGTTTTATAGCGTGTTTCATTTTGTCTGCAAAAACAACTTTAATCATATTCTTACCTTTCTTGATATGTAACCCAGAAATACTATTATTGTGAATAACAGCTTGCGGAAAACAATTTTTAATCTTAACCAAATCATCTGACTGTTCTCCTCCGACGAGCAAATCTATTCTTCCATTTGCCGTTTCATAATCAGAATGAATCACTATATTGTGAATAACCTGTCCAAATTCCACTTGAGCAAATGAACGATATGTTACAGGTATTTCTTCAAGAAATTTCCCTTGTACACCTTCCGATGATTCTTTATAACGAGAATCAATATTGTATGAAGTAACACCACCTCCTCCCAATGTCTTCTTTGGACGGATTCCATGTCCACTAAGCAACTTACCAGTCTTATCTTTTATAAGAGTAGAACTCGAAGGGTTACTTATCATAACTTTACCTACTGCCATTTTTTCGTTACTTTTAGGAACGGAAATATTTGATATAAATGCAGTATAAGCATTTCCATCGTCAGTTTTTTTATCTATTAGAAACTCGTTATTGTCATCATCATCTTCAACATCTGCTGGGATATACAAATAATTTTCAAGGTCTGTAATTGACTGTATATTCTTATCCGTATCAGGGAACATAAGTTTTATACAGTCTTTAATGAATTCATCAATTTCTAAAAGTGCTTTTCTTGCTATTTTTCCATTCTCTTTACAATTAGCAGCATCCCATTCTGTATGTGCGGAATTTTCTGTATTTCTTAAAATCTCATTTCCTTTTAGATTATCACACACAAAAACGCCATAAAAGCCATTAAGACTTTGCATACGTTTAGATTTTACCAACATCAATGGTTTACGCATATATAAAATCTTTGCTTTTGCATTCTTATCCCTTATAGCATAAAATTTGACTTTTCCAATATTTAGAAATTCATTTTCTTTATAGAAATATGTTTCATCACATTTTGCTTTTATTACAGCATCTAAAAATGGCATTGGATTGTATTCCCCATCTGTATAATAGGCAAAACATTTCTCCATTTCAGAAATAATATTATCCTTGTTAATAATACTATCCTCAGAAGTAATATTTTTAATATCAAACTCAACTTCGAGATTATTCCTGTATATAGCAAGCCAAAAATTGCAAAGAACTGCTTCTTTCATATCTTTATATATAGAGGAAGGATCTGAATCATCAATACCAACTATATAAATATCTGTACCAATCTCTTTACGTTGAAATCTTTTTGGTATATTTTCTTCCTTATCAATAGGTTTACCTCCATTATTATCATAAAAGCCACCAGACTCAAACTTGCCTTCTTCTCCTTTTAAATAATGTATGCAAAGATATGATACACCCTCGAAATAAGAATTACCATCTTTTGTTTTCGTTGATACTAATATTGTATTTATTTTTGACATATTAATGTAAGCAGCTTTGCCAAAGCCGTATGAACCACCAGCACCAGTATCACCTTTCGATGAAACACCAGCAGCACGAACAAAAGCATAGAAAGGATTATTTGTTTTACCATATTCATATTCCATACCAATTGTATTATAGTCGGAAACCTCAACGTATGGTATCTTTACAATATTATTCTTTTTTAAATTGTCTAAATAATCAATCATAGGTTGATAAATACGTTCCACATCTTTATTCCCTTTATAATAATCCATGCAACCTTCTATATGCTGGCGTAAGCCAAAAAAGCCCGGGTAATTATGTAAATCAAAAGCCTTAACAGAGAATTTAACTTTCACAGGTTTGTTTTCATCTAAAACAGCATCAAGTGAATTTTGAATAGATTCTCTAATTAAAGATCGATAAGGAGTTTTCTTAAAACTCTCCCCCATTGCTTTATTTGGTCCATCATCAATGGCATTTCCTTTTTTATCAAAATGCCATTTACATCGCTTTTCAGGATCGATTCCCATATATCTTTTATTTTATTTAAATGCAAAAAAACAATTGAATACCTTTTTCGTTTTTACGATAAACATATACTTATAGGTTAATAGTAAAT
>JAJPZD010000111.1 GCA_021204605.1 Prevotella sp. | reverse complement strand
AACAAACAATACCAGGGACGATATAAATTGCGACATCAAGGATTTTCAACCAACCGGTGAAGTTGGCTCCTCGCTGACCCTCATTCAGACTACGTGCTGCCAATACTGGCTGTACCATCGACTGGTCGGTACACCAAAACCACAAGCCTGATATAGGATAACCCAAAATAATTGGCAACCAAGGGAAATTCCTATCGCTGTTCGGCTGAAACAAGTTCCAATAACTTGACGGTATCACATCTGGATTGGTGAGCGTTGCAATACCCCCGGCAAACGAATCGCCACCCAGTCGGTAAATTCCTACTATTGTCAGCGTCGCAGAAACAAAGATGAGTAGCACCATCTGATAAACATTAGTGTATGCCACCGCCTTGAGACCTCCGAGCATGGTGAAGAAAGCGGAGATAGCAAGCAACAGGAACGCCGACATCCACATCGGTATGCCGAACACCTGACGGATGATGATACCGCCGGCAAACAAGGTCAAAGCGAGCCATGAGATAAGGATTGTAACAATAGTGTACCAAGCCAACATATTGCGTGTTGACTGTCCAAAACGCAAGCCCATGAACTCAGGCAAAGTGGAAATCTTACTGCCAAGATAGCGTGGGGCAAAAACAAAAGCAAGAAGGGCAATGAACACGAAAGCATACCAGGCATAGTTCCCCGATACGATACCGGTGGTAAATCCCGCACTTGCCGATGCGATAAGCATTGACGGTCCGACATTTGTTCCCCACATCGAGAAACCGATATGATGCCAGCGCAGGGAACGCTCTGCGAGAAACAAACTGCTCCCTTTCTTGCGCTTTGTACTTGCCCACATTCCTATGACAAGCAAAATCACAAAATAGGCAATAAGAATAATCCAGTCGAGTAATTCCAATGATTGTGAATTCATATTATTTAGATTTTAAGCTTTTATCGTGTATCTGTTCAAAATAATGTAACCGCTAACTTTTCCCCAATAATTCCTTAGCGAGCAACACGGCAGAGTTGGCGTTGTCGCTGTAACCGTCTGCTCCTATTTCATCGGCAAAATCCTGCGTAACGGGCGCACCGCCAATCATCACTTTCACCCTGTCGCGTATTCCCGCCTTTTCCAAAGCAGCAATCACGTCTTTCATGTATGTCATCGTTGTGGTGAGAAGCGCACTAAGACACAGTATGTCGGCATTATTCCGTTTTACAGCCTCTACAAACTTATCGCAAGAGACATCAATGCCGACATTGACAACGTCAAAACCGCAACCCTCAAGCATCGAAGCCACGAGGTTTTTTCCGATGTCGTGCAAATCTCCCTTCACAGTACCGATTACCACCCTACCGATAGTGGTTGACATATCTCCTGCCAAAAGTGGTTTCAACAGTTCCAAACCGGCTTTCATCGCCCTGCCTGCCATAAGCAATTGCGGTACGAATGCCTTGCCTTCCTCAAAACATCGACCTATTTCTGCCATGGCCCTAATCATCTGCAAGTTGATGATGTCCTGCGGAGCTATACCCTCCTCAATAGCCTCTCTTGTGCCTTCTACGGCTTTTTCAGAATCGCCATCTATAATGGCATTGAACAAGTTGCTGCCTCTTGTCTCTTTTTTGTCGGTATCCTTTGGGGTAATATCTGGTTTTTTAACATTTTGTGATGTACTGATTTTTTCTGAAAAAGATACATCAATTTGTTGTGGAATATGGGGAGAAAGTCGCAAACCCTCGATTGGCTCCACCATTTCAGCAAGTTTGCGGATATGTCTGTCGGTAGTACCACAGCAACCCCCGATGATATTGAGCAAATGCCGTTCAGTGAGTTGCCACAAATCCTTGCGCAGCATCTCTGGCGTATGGCTGTAATGACCTGTTGCATCAGGGAGGCCTGCATTAGGATAAATACTGATACAGTATGGCGTTGCAGCACCCAATTTCTCTATAAAAGGCGTTACCATGTTCACATCTGAACAGCAGTTTATGCCCACCGAAAGGATGTCGATGCCGCCAACGGAAGCTATGAAATCAATAATCGACTGCCCCAGCATATTATAGCCCTCAGCAGTGGCAATAGTGAAACTGAGCATAAGCGGTACATTGCGGTGCATTCGCTTCAATGTTGAGCGTGCCGCCTCAATAGCTGCTTTTGCGTTGAGCGTGTCGAAAATCGTCTCTATAAGGATTGCATCCACGTTCCCTTCAAGCAATGCTTCTATCTGTTCCTCGTATGCAACGGCAAGCTGTTCATAACTAAACGGTAGTCCTTCATTTTGCCCATCTTCATCGATAATGGAGCAAGTCTTGGCAGTAGGCCCGACTGAGCCAACCACATAGCGGGGCTTATTTGGATTTTTTGCGGTGTATTCATCAGCAACCTCACGTGCTAACTTGCAAGCCTCAATATTTATCTCATGGCAAAGCGACTCCACACCATAATCGGCCATGGAAATCCGTTGGGAGTTGAATGTATTCGTCTCAATAATGTCAGCACCAGCCTCGAGATACTTTCTGTGTATGCTCTGTATCACGTCAGGACGGGTAAGACAGAGAATATCATTAAATCCTTTCAGACTATTTGGATAGTCAGCAAAACGCTCACCACGGAAGTCATTTTCCGTCAAATTGTAGCTCTGAATCATCGTGCCCATCGCACCGTCAAGAATAAGGATTTTCTCTTTTGATATTGCGGAGAGAGAAAGGTGGGATATATCACCTCTTATCCTGACAACATCGTTTTTCTCATCCTTGTTGGCAGATGAATTAGTTTGGTATTCCTCCACTATCTTTATGGCTTTCTCCACTTCATCCTCATTGTGGAAGTCCATTTCTAAGTGCACACCGTCACCGCCTATATTGTCGAGCAATGGTTTCAGTTCATCAACAGTCACCCAACATGCCATGACACTCTTGCCACCGTCTAATATCTTCCTGTACAGGTCATACCATTTTGGTGAACCGCCCTGCGGCTCACCCACACCGGGTGTCCATTGAATAGCATCCAGTTCTTCTATCTCAAGCAATGCCGGCAGATGGCGCAACGCTCCAACCCCATCAAGATGATACAATGTATAATCAATCTTCTGACACTGCTCACGGATAAACGGTTGCACAAAACGGCGATAGTCCTCAACACTAATCATTGTGGAGATGTCGCTTTGCAACTTACTCATCTTGCCGGGTGCCCAAGCAGAAAAATAGCAGAATGTCATCTCATCACCCTCACGGATGATATCATAGAGTTCATCGAACACCTTGAAATAGATGTCATTAATCAGCTGCATCTGATGTTCCAGGACATCAGGTTGTATTACTGTGTCAAGTAGCACCTTGTCAGTTCCCTTTATAGCCGCAAGTACGTCAAGACCTTCCATAAGGTCGGGCATCCCCACATAATAATGCCCTTTCGCCTTTTCCTTGCACGCACGAAGCAGGGCCTTGTGCAGCAGCCAGTTAGGATGTTCAGGGTCGAACTGTATATCATCTGTATAATCAGGGTTGGGATGTATCCATATCGTGTCCTCACCTCCTTCAAAGACACCACCGAGGATAGCGGCAAGAGAGCCGGGTCCCAACTGTGTGTTAGCCACCGGCAGGATGTCTGCTTTCAGACAACTGTGGGCAACATACCAGTCGAGATATTCCGCACGCCACTCTGGGTCAAACCATTTCTGGTCAAGACTCTTCGGCGCGGGCGGCAACGGCACTTCGGCATGGGGCATTACTCCCTCCTGAAAGTGTTCCCACATATTCAGTATTATCCCCTTGTGGTTCCACCAGTCGATATACCGTTTTTTCGTCTCCTCAAGATTTTGTTTCCAAGTGTTCATTACCACCGAATTTAAAGAAATTACAGTTCCATGCCCGTAAATGTCTCGTCAATCTTTATTGTCGTTGTCTTGTTCAAATCCATCTCGTCGGTGCAGTTCACATCCTCTAAATAAACAGGAATTTCCGCACCCTCACGCACATAGACAGGCATCAGATCGAGTGGCACTTCAAGGTCTTTAAGCCATTGATTGCCCTCAATCCGCTCCCCTGAGAAAAAGTCCACCCAGTTGCCTTCCGGCAGATAGACATCACGGTGATTCTCACTGTTCATCACGGGTGCGACAAGAAAGTCATCCCCGAAATAATACTCATCATCAATATGCCAGCAAAGACGGTCGTCTGGATGATGAAAAACAAGGGCCTGAACAATTGTTCCTCCACCGCTTATCGCTTTCTCACTCTCTCGCATGATATAAGGAATCAGCTTGTAGCGCAGTTTCCACCAGCGTTTCACTATATGTGCGATTTTCGGATAATGCCACGGCTCTCGCTTGTTGGTGCCATGATAGCGGATGTGCGACGAGAAAACTCCAAACTGTGTCCAGCGCACATACACATCATCATGCACTATCGAGTTCATGAAATTAGGCAGGGTATGGAAGCCCGGCACATCATGACTCCAGAAAGCAAAGCCTGACAAGCCGAAATGCAGTCCGCCTTTGAGTGAACCTGCCATACCGTCCCACGAACTGCATGAGTCACCGCCCCAGTGGAGTGGGTAACGCTGACAACCAGCCCATGCTGCCCTTGCCCATATAATGCCATCGCCCGTCACTTCCTTTGTTACTTCGTATGCCGCCTTCTGATAAAGAACAGCATAGATATTGTTGAGCAACTCTGGTGTCATGCCCTTATATACAGCATCCATGTGGATATTCTCACCAAAGTCGGTCTTAATCACTGCCACTCCCATTTTCAGCAGGTTGCGGAGCAGACCCTTGTACCACTCCGTTGCCTTCGGGTCTGTAAAGTCAATCGTTCCTGCATAGTCAAGGGCGGAGAAATTAGAACCTTCTCTCGCCTGTTGTTTTGTCAGCGTGCAAATATAATGGTTCTCACGTGCCTCATCAATCTGCTCCGCCTCCTCTGCAACGTAGGGCAGTTGCCAGAGACTCACCCTGAAACCTTTTTCTTTCAATCCTCGTATAAATCCCTCCGGGTTTGGAAAACGCTCCTCGTTGAATTTCCACTCGCACAACCAGTCTGTCTTGAACCAACCTGTATCCATGTGGATTACATCACAAGGATAATGCTCCCTGCGCAACCTGTCGCAAATGTCATTCACCTCATCGGCACTGAAATACGTCATGCGACTCATCCATATACCGAAGCTCCACAATGGGGGCATCGATGGATAACCGGTCAGATCTCGATAACCATGAACAATTTCTTCTATGGTATCACCACCGATTAAGAATACATCGAGCAATGCCTGATCAGCCATGAACTGCACAGAGCGCGTTGACATACCGGCAAGCGACAGCTTTGAGTGTGCACAGGTATGATAGAACGCCCCATACATCCGGCTTGACACATAAAACGGAATGTTCTTATATGTCCTGCGGTTGTTCACTCCCTGACCATCCTGATTTTTCAAAAAAAATGTCTGCCCGCTTAAATCCATTTTGGCAAACCGCTCACCAGTACCGGCAAAACACTCGTCGGACTTACATTCAAAGGAAACAGTAGCCCTGTCTTTCTTGCCGTCTATTTTGCTGAACGCTATCGGCAGGGCATCGTATCTCGGTGGTGAAAAATGATCGTATGCCGCAAGTCTAATCTCTCGCTTGCCGTCGGGAAACAGTCGGATGTCAAGGGTCTCCTGAGGATCGGGCTGCAACGTACTCCAACGGTCAAGCTCCGGTTCTCTCACGTTGATTACTGCCCTCGTGATACCGTCAGTATCGGTTATTATCCATTGCTCATTGTCATAATCAACCCTCAAAGGTACTTTTTTGACACGCTCGCTATATTGAAGCATCACCGAACTGTCTGTGATCTCCTCCTCACCGAAACCGATGAAAAGACGCAAGATTTTCGGCTCATACTCACGGATAATCAACGTATATTCCTCTCTCGGCACTTTCGCGTCTGCCGCCATATCGTTGGCAAGCACCTGCTTTTGAAATGGCACGCTTACACAGATATCTCCGCTTCTCTCATAAACAGCCGTCGGCTTACACGCATTCCACAACGATTCATTACGTTGAAGGTCAACATCAAAATCGAGAAAGTCAAAAAGATGATAGTTTGTCGGTTTCATAGTTTATTCCTTTATAACCATATTGGGTCCTGGTTTGTTGTACCCGAACATCTCGATGGAACAGCCATTGTTCTCCACCGTAAAACCGTCGGTAGCCTCATCGAAATAAATGCAGAAGGCACGGTTGTTGGTGGCGTATGGCGCAGCGTAAGGCTGACCGATCGTGTTGCCAGATATCACAGAGTTTGGCTGATTAGACAAGGTGTATATCCCACCTGCATCGTACATGCGCTTTGCATAATCGGTTACAGTATTCCTCATTATGCGGTTGTTGCGCATCCCACTTTCGAGAGGTGTCCAGCCCCATCCGACACAAATACCCGAATAACTGACGTTGGAAACTGTATTTCCCACTATTGATATGTCTCGCACATAACCAGCACCAATGGCAACGCAGCCCCAGTCCTCGTTGGCTGCATCGGTTATTGTATTGCCATTGATTGTGATGTCATGGCACATATCATCTTCTATCGTAGGAGTATATGGGATATGCGTCTCAAAGCCCTGTTCTCCGAACCAGCCCACAAGGAGAGCCGTACCGCCTATGTCTTCCATATTGCAACTCGTTACCTGCGAGGTGTTGACTGCATAACTAAGGTCAAGAGCCGTAGCTCCGAGATGACTGAAATTACAATTCTTGAAAGTGATGTTAGTGGCAAACTGCGCTGTGAGAGCCGCTTCTGGACGGGCTATCCATGCCTGATTCTCAAGTTCTGCCTTATGGAATAGCCCCGGTATCTGCAACTTATATCCGTCTATAAAACGGAAACCGCCTTGCAGGGTTACATTTCCTTCATGCGATGGGCGCAACCATGAAGAATACTCAAAAGAGAGATTCTCGAATGACACATAACTGACACCTCTTTCTCGTGTGCCGCTGATCTCAACGAGAGTTTCAAGTGCCGGAACAACAACCTGCACCGTACTCATATCCTCATCTTCTTGGGGATAATAATAAATCAGTCCTGATGGATAATCTTGATACCATTCTCCAGGCTCATCAACGAGCTCAAGGGCGTTGCCAAGACAGAAAGCTGAATTGCCTCGCTCACCGTCAATCACTGGTTGCGGCCATGGGTGTGCGAACTCTATACTGCTTTCTGGTTCGTAAAACCACACCTTTGTGAAACCGTCGCCCAAATATTTCATCTCTTTAACTCGCAATATCGCCGTTGCCCAACGCTGGTGGACAAGCATCTCCAACTGACCCGCACAGCTCAAATCCTGCTCTGGCGTAGGAATAGTGATACTATTGTCTGATGTATTGAAATCCTTCATGCGCTCCATGACATCCATGCCAAACTGTGAGGCACGCATTGCCTTAGTGCCGTTCACCCACAACTGGCGGGTCTCAAGTATATGGTTGCCAACCATCGGCGGAACGTCGGCCACCCAAATCTTGTCTCTATGTACCTCCGAAACTCTCGTATCGGTTGTTCCCTTGTGCCAACCTCTAATCTCAATACCACCACTGATAACAACGTTCTCGCCCTCCTTGCCTCGTATTACAGTAGGAGACGCTGCCGTACCACTATCCTCTGGTCTTACATACAATGGTTTTACAAGGCGATAAACACCTCCTTCGATGATTATGTTGATGCCGTTCTCTGCCTCCTTCATGCCAAGCCTGCGCCATTCCCTCGCCTGTTTCAATGCACATTCAATAGACTGCAACGGTGCTTCTGCTGTACCTTCTGCACTGTCATCTCCTGTTGCTGACACATAAATATCTCCTGCCATAAGCGGTGCATGACAACAGAACAACCAAAGAACTGACAATAATATTTTTTTCATGTGTATCGGATTTAAGTAGCTCTGCAAATTTAAGGAAAATCCGTTTAATGACAAAAATTTTCCAACCATTATGTTAATTAAAGATACAAACGGCCTTTATGATGAAATCATACTGCCAATAAGCCTAATCACAAAACAGCATCACTCATAAAGATAGAACATCCGCTCCATCATCTTCCACTTCTCATCTGATGTCGCATTGGCAGCACAGTCCTGAAAATTCGCCACATAGTCTTCCCATTCCTGCTGACGGGGCAGCGTGGCAAGACGTGCCATTGCACTGTCCCAGTCGAAATCGAGCGGTGCTTCAACAATCATGAACAACCTGTTGCCAATGATGTAAATTTCCATTTCAAGGATACCAACCGACCTAATACCCTCCTTGATTTCATCCCAAAAATGATCCGCATCATGTGCCTCACGGTAACGGCGGATAAGCTCCGCATCATCTTTCAACTCGATAGTCTGGCAATATCTCTTCACAGCTACGCCATATTCCTTTGTCTTGTAACCTTCTGTTTTCATATCTTCAGTTTTTAGTAATTACATTTCATAATTTTAAAGAGCCAAATAGCGAATGCAACATTACTAAAAATTTTTGAAAAATTCAATAGATGGTGGTAAATTTTGTGACTGACCACTCCGACCCTTAAAAAAGTTTGTCTGGAGTGTAATAAAAGGACTTGGATTTACGTTACGATAATAAGTAATTAACTAATATGATTTGCCTATGGGATATTTTACACAAGAAGAAAGTCAACCGTCGCTAAAGACATTAAATTTAATCAGACAGATTGCTTATACTTACAGAGCAATCAAATTGAATGGAAGGACAGAGGTTTATTGTCTCAATTAAAACTTTGATATTATAATGTCTGTATTGGTTTCACCATCTCTATTGGCCGCTAACTTCCTGAATCTCCAAAATGATATTGAGATGATAAACAGAAGTGATGCCGACTGGCTGCACATGGATATCATGGACGGGGCCTTCGTACCGAACATTTCTTTCGGCTTCCCCGTAATGGAGGCTGTGGCCAAAATCTGCAAAAAACCTCTTGATGTCCATTACATGATTGTAAAACCTGAACGTTACATCAAGCAAACAGCGGACATTGGCGCAATGATGATGAACGTGCATTATGAGGCTTGCACACATCTTCACCGCACAATTCACGAAATCCATGAGGCTGGCATGAAAGCCGGAGTGACTCTTAACCCCTCAACGCCCGTCTGCATGCTTAAAGACGTGATAAAAGATGTGGAATTGGTTTTGCTCATGAGCGTGAACCCAGGCTTCGGTGGACAGCCTTTCATCGAAAACACCATTGGAAAAATTGGAAGATTGCGTGAATTGATCGACCAAACAGACTCCAATGCGCTGATAGAAGTTGATGGTGGAGTGCACAGTGAGACCGCTCCAAGACTGGTGAAAGCGGGCGTGGATGTCCTCGTAAGTGGCAGCTACGTGTTTGATGACGAAAACCCCGAAAATGTCATCCGAACTCTTAAGCAGCTATAGAAATTTGACTATTATAAAGAAGAACCGCCTGAAATGCTTCAGACGGCTCTTTTTCGTTCAATCAAGTGTTGGCACCTATATAATCTGCGCTTATGAAAAATCTTTTAATCCAATTGCAATACTATGTTGTGATCCTTTGTCATTCGTCTGAGATTCAGAATAGCATACCGCATACGTCCTAACGACGTGTTGATGCTTACTCCTGTGAGCTCCGCAATCTCCTTGAACGACATGTTCTGGTAGAAACGCATGAAAACTACTTCCCTCTGAGTGGGTGGCAATAGATTCATCATCTTCTTAACATCTGTCAATACCTGCTCTTTGACAAATTGATTCTCCACGTTTGAATCCAATAGGTTGTTGCCTCCGATGTTCGACAAGTCGTTCTCCTCAGTTGGCTCCACAATGTTGCGCGCTCGCTGCTCACGATACCAGTCCATAATCACATTATGCGCTATACGCATAATCCATGCACCAAACTTGCCACTATCTACATAACGACCCTGATGCAATTTCGTTATTACCTTTACAAACGTTTCCTGGAACAAGTCATTGGCTTTGTCCTCGTCGCGCACGATGAACAAAATATATGAAAACAACTTGTTTTGGTTGCGTGAAAGCAACTCATCAAAAGCCTTATTGTCCCCTTTAATATAGGACAACGCTAACTCCTCGTCAGTCAGCTTGTTGATTCTTTCCATTATATAACTTCTATTTTTTATTGAAGTAATGGTGTTCCGATAGGCTATAATTTTTGTTCGTTTTCAAATAAATTGTCATTAACACGACTGCAAATATAATTATATATTTTTTTTCATGCAAATATTTTATCAAAATATCACCGATTTCTCGCTTTTTCTCTCTTTCGCTTTGTCGATACATACAATAAAAATGTTTTTCTGACCAACGCCTCCTTGACATAACAAAATAAAAGAGGTTGGCGCAGGATGCTTGCCAACCTCAAAAAGATTTCGTAAAACGCCGAAATCATAAATAAGATGCCGCAAATTTATAACTTTATATTGATAATCGCAAGCTTTTGAATAAAAACATCCCTTATTTAACATTTTATTCTTCATGAAAATATCGCTTGTCTGACTTTTTTATGTTAACTTTGTACCGTTTATTCTTAACCGTGAAATATTAAAAACAAATAACTTACAAATTTAATTTCTATGAAACATTTACTCACTCTTTTTGTATGCCTCGTCTTTCCGTATGCGTTGATGGCATCGGCCTGGGATACAAAGTACAAAGAAATCGAAGACAGCATCAGATTGCCTGAATTCGCCGACCGCACCTTCAGTATCGAAAAATATGGCGCATCTCTGACTGCTACAGCAGCTCAAAACCAAAAAGCTATCAATAGCGCTATCGAGGCTTGCTCCAAAGCCGGCGGAGGTAATGTGGTGATACCAGAAGGCACCTGGAATACCGGCGCAATACGCCTGAAAAGCCATGTCAACCTCGTTATTGAAAAAAACGCAACCCTCTTCTTCGTGTTTGACAGAAGTCTGTATCCAGTAGTTGAGACTCGCTGGGAAGGACTCGACTGTATGAACTATTCTCCGCTGATCTACGCCTACGGTGAGACAGATGTAGCTATTACAGGCGAAGGAACCGTTGACGGTAACGGCTCCGATGACACATGGTGGCTGATGAGCGGCAAAACCCCAAAAAGCAAGGATGTCGAAGTGCCGGAAAAACAGCAAAACCCTGGCGGACGTGCCGACTTGCTCAAAATGGCTGAAGAAGGTGTCCCTCTTGAAAACCGTGTTTTCGGTCCCGGCAAAGGACTCCGCCCACAACTTATAAACCTCAGCCATTGCGACGGCATCCTCATCGAGGGCGTCACTTTGCTCCGCTCACCATTCTGGGTAATCCACCCGTTGCTTAGCAAGAACATCACAGTAAGAAACGTGACGATAGAAAACGACGGTCCTAACGGCGATGGCTGCGACCCGGAATCTTGCGAAAACGTGCTTATAGAAAACTGTATCTTCAGTACCGGCGACGACTGTATTGCTATCAAGAGCGGACGTAACGAGGATGGCCGTGAGGGTGGCAAGGGCCGCTATGTAGGCCTGCCTAGCAAGAACATGATTATCCGTAACTGCCTGATGAAAGACGGACATGGCGGCGTGGTTATCGGCTCTGAAATTTCCGGCGGCTGCAACAACGTGTTCGTCGAGAACTGCGAAATGGACAGCCCTAACCTTGAACGTATCCTCCGTATTAAGACTAACTCTCTCCGTGGCGGTGTCATCGAGGATATCTATATGCGTAATATCAAAGTCGGTCAGTGCGCCGAAGCCGTGTTGAAAATCAACCTCGACTATGAACCAAACGAGGTCGGACAGCGTGGCTTCTACCCCACCGTCCGCAATGTCTATATGGAGAACGTAACCTGTAACAAAAGCAAGTATGGCGTGATGATCATCGGCTTCGAGGACCGTACCAATGTCTATAACATTAATGTGAAAGACTGTAAGTTTGATGGCGTTTACGACAAGCCTGTTTTCATCACGGGGCAGACAAAAGACGTGAACTACGACAACCTCTATATCAATGGCTCGCTCGTACTCAACGAGGCTCCTTACAAAAACTACAGCGAGTGGCTGACTCATTCTGAAATGCAGCGCGTTGACAAGCCTTATATGCTTGACTTCGCAAAAAAACCAAGGTGGAGCTATGTCATGGGCATCGAAATGGAATCAATGCTTGACACCTATCTTGAATACAAAGACGAGAGCATCATTGATTATCTCAAACAGTATTGCGAGGAAATGATTGATGAGAAAGGTAACATCAATACTTACAATATCAAAGACTATAATCTTGACCAAATCCGTACAGGTAAATTCGTGCTACGGTGGGACCAACTCTATCCGGAAAAGAAAAACCAAATCGCTTTAAAGACTTTGTTCAAACAACTCGAAAAACAGCCCCGCACCAACGAAGGCGTATGGTGGCACAAGGCTATCTACGCTAAGCAGGTTTGGCTCGACGGTATCTTCATGGGACTCCCTTTCTACACCGCTTCTGCTCCTTATCTGAAGAAAAAAACTCAAAAGGTTTACGATGATGCTGTTGACCAGATAAAGAAAACCAACGCTCGCACATACGATGAGAATACTCAGTCATGGAAACATGCCTGGGATGAAACTCACGAAATGTTCTGGGCAAATAAGGAAACTGGTTTGTCACAACATACCTGGAGCCGCGCACAGGGCTGGTTCGCCATGGCTATCGTAGAGGTTCTCGATGCTCTCCCAACCGATTACGCTCAGCGTCAGGACCTTATAGACATTTTGAAAAACGTGCTTGAAAAAACTGTTCAATACCAGGACAAGACAACCGGCGTTTGGTACGACGTTATGGATGTCGGCGAGAAAGAGGGCAACTATTTCGAGGCTACAGCTTCATCAATGTTCGCTTACTGCCTGCTCAAAGCCGCCCGCTTGGGCTATGTCGGTGATGACATGCGCGATGCCGGCATAAAGGCGTATAAAGGTATCATCAGCCAGTTCATAAAGGTTAATCCCGACAAGACAATCTCCCTCACTAAGTGTTGCGAGGTTTCCGGACTCGGTCCTGACAGCAACCCTCGCCGTGACGGCTCTTTCGAATACTACATCAGTGAGCCTGTACGCGACAACGATGCCAAAGGTGTCGGCCCGTTTATCTGGGCATCCCTCGAAATGGAGCGTCTGGGATATGATGTCGCCACATTGAACAAGTAGGATAATTCTTAAATGACTCCATAACTGATTGAAAAACAAAATATCGTTTTTTATGGTAAAAAAATTCTTTCTGTTCGCAGTGGCGTTACTCAGTACGGCTGCTGTCTTTGCACAGGATGAGGAAATCCCCGCTTTCCCCGGCGCGGAGGGTTTTGCACGCTACACCACAACAGGTGGCAGAGGCGGTAAGGTGGTGCACGTTACCAATCTAAATAATTCAGGTACGGGATCTTTGCGTAGCGCCTTGTCGGGTACGGCGGCTAAGACTATTGTGTTCGACGTTGGTGGAGTGATAGAGTTGGCTTCTGACCTTAAGATACCTGCAAACACCACTATCGCCGGTCAGACCGCACCTTATCCCGGCATCACTATCCGTTATTACACGGTTAATTTAAGTGGAAGTAACGTTATCGTGCGCAATATCCGTTTCAGAAGGGGTAGCGAGTTGAATGTCAACGATGGCGCTGATGCATGCTGGGGAAGGCATTACAGTAATGTGATTTTCGACCATTGCTCTTTCAGCTGGAGTATTGATGAGTGTGCTTCTTTCTACGACAATCAGAATTTCACACTGCAGTGGTGTACCGTTGCTGAAAGCCTGAATGATGCCGGCCATGATAAGGGCAATCATGGTTATGGCGGTATATGGGGTGGCAAGAGCGCTTCTTTCCACCACAACCTTATAGCACATCACCAAAACCGTACCCCGCGTCTTAATGGGGCACGTTATGGCTGGAACGGTTCAAGTGCTGATAATTACGCAAGCTGTATCGAGGCGGAACAGGTTGACCTCCGCAACAACTTGATTTACAACTGGGGTACTGGCAACGGTGCCTACGGTGGTCCCGGGGGCTATCACAACATCGTGAACAACTATTACAAATATGGGCCTGCCACGAAGAATAAGACTAGGGTATTTGAATGTAGTTATACTGAAGGTAAATCTGACGAACCTATACCTGTAAACACTTACGGACATTTCTATATCAATGGCAACTATGTAAGGGACAAAGGCGAGAATTACGACTGGAGCGGTGTTACCATAGATAATTCCAACAGTACCATTGCCGATACCATCAAACTGACCGAGCCGATTGCCACAGGTGACATTACCACCCATTCAGCAGAAAATGCTTATCTCAAGGTAATGGCTTACGCCGGCGCTTCTCTCTATCGTGATGCTTTTGACGCAAGATATATGGAAGAAGCAGAGACAGGAACAGCTACTTATAAAGGTAGTGAGACAGGATTGGAAGGTATAGTTGATGATGTATCGGATGTTGGAGGTTTCCCTGAGGTAGAGCCGACATACAGGCCGGATGGTTATGACACTGATCTGGATGGTATTCCTGACGACTGGGAAATCGCCAACGGACTTGACCCCAACAATGCTGACGATGGCAACTTATATACCATAGATACAGAAAAGGGCTGGTACACCAATCTTGAGGTTTACTTGAGCTCTATCATGGAGGACATCATGAAAGCAGAGAACGAGGATGCCATAGAAGCTGTTGACGAGTATTATCCGGCATATACGGCAGGAATATCCGTTGCAAAGATGCAGTCAGAGGTCTCCAAGATTGAGTACTATAATATCGGTGGTGTTAAGATCAGCAAGCCGGCAAACGGCATCAGCATCCGCAAGATAACCTACTCTAACGGCACTACATCTACCGACAAGGTGATAATGTAATTAATAATGTGATGTGATATAATCAGAGACTTATATAGGTTACACATTATTATATATTAGAAGAATGTGGCAGGGCAGCCTGCCACATTTTTTTGTCCGCATGTCTTGTATTTCCGAAAATATATGTAAGTTTGCATACGGTTAAAACGTGACGAGTTGTAGTCAGATATGCAGAGACTTTTGGATTTGTACTGTTCCTGGAAAGGATCATCACCGGCAAGCGTGGAAAAATTACAGGCTGCCGGCAGCAACCGTGAATACTACCGCCTCAAGGAAAACAATGGTTCTTCCGTCGTGGGCGTTATCGGAACAAGTCGGGATGAGGACCATGCTTTCATCTGTCTCTCGCGACATTTCTCACTGCAACAGCTACCCGTGCCGCAGGTCTTGGCGGCTTCTGATGATGAACTTGTGTATTTGCAGGACGACCTGGGCTCTCTCTCCTTGTATGACGCAATAAAAGGCGGCAGAGAGGCCGGCGGCACGTACAACTACCACGAAAAAAGTCTGCTGATAAAGACAATCTGCCAACTGCCCAACATACAAATACGTGGAGCACAGGACCTGGACTGGTCAAACTGTTATCCGCAGCCGGAGTTTGACCTCAACAGTGTGCTTTTCGACCTCAACTATTTCAAGTATTGTTTCCTGAAACCTACTGACTTGGATTTCCATGAACTGAAATTGGAGGCTGACTTCCACCTGTTCGCAAAGGAGCTTCTGAAAGAGAAGGCAGACTGTTTTATGTACCGTGATTTTCAGGCTCGCAACATAATGCTCGACAGCAATGAAAACCCGTTTTTCATTGATTTTCAGGGAGGACGCAAAGGACCGTTCTATTACGACTTGGCATCGTTCCTCTGGCAGGCATCGGCGAGATACCCCAACAAACTGCGCCGTGAACTGCTTTATGAATATTACTATTCTCTGAAAAACTATACAGAGGTGCCCTCCGTCCGCCATTTCGTGCAACGTCTGTGCCAGTTTGTCTTATTCCGCACTTTACAGGTACTTGGCGCATACGGCTTCCGTGGCTATTTCGAGCGTAAAAAACATTTCCTCGACAGCATCCCTCCGGCAATGCAAAACCTGCGTGAACTGCTGCAACTCAAAGTATTCCCCTATCCGTATATGATGGATATGCTTAAACGACTGACCGAACTGCCGCAGTTTGCTCCGCAAGATAATCCCGAAGCGACGCATTCCGATGGCTTCAAGCTCCCCGACAGCAATGGGTATTACTCAAACCCTGCCGACGGACAGCCGACATACTCCAAATACGACAACAAAGGACCACTGGTGGTGCGCATATTCAGTTTTTCGTATAAAAAAGGAATACCAACCGACACTTCGGGCAACGGCGGCGGATATGTTTTCGACTGCCGCTCCACCCATAACCCCGGCCGTTATGAGCGTTACAGACTGTTCAACGGTCTTGATGAGCCGGTGATACGTTTTCTTGAGGACGACGGTGAGATACTCTCATTCCTCGAAAGTGTTTACAAACTCGCTGACGCTCACGTCAACCGATATATACAACGGGGCTTCACAAACCTGATGTTCTGTTTCGGCTGTACCGGCGGACAGCACCGCAGCGTATATTGCGCACAGCATCTTGCGGAGCATATCCACGCTAAATTCGGTGTTGAAGTGCACGTAATACATAGGGAACAGAACATCTGTCAGATATTTGAGAGAAAATAAATGATTATACATTTCACAACTTAGCAACATAATGACAGAAATTTCAGGCATCACAAATAAAACTACAAGCTTTCAGGCGATGATTTTCGCCGCCGGTCTTGGCACACGCCTGAAACCTCTTACCGACTCCATGCCGAAAGCCCTCGTCAAGATAGGGGGCATTCCCATGCTTGAACGTACCATCCTCAATCTCAAAGCTGCCGGTTGCAAAAGGATTGTTGTCAACGTGCACCATTTCGCAAGTCTGATAACTGATTTCCTCTCTGACAACGGCAATTTCGGCATGGATATTCTGGTCAGTAACGAGTCTGATTGCCTCCTCGATACCGGCGGAGGCCTCAAAAAGGCTGCTCCCTTGTTTTTGCCTTTCTCTCCTATCCTGATACATAATGTGGATATCCTAAGCAATATCAACTTGAAGTCCTTTTATATAAATAATGTGGACAGCAATGCCACGCTGCTTGTCAGCAACCGCAAAACGAAACGTTATCTGCTTTTCTCTGACGATATGCAACTTGTGGGCTGGACAAACATAGAAACGGGCGAGGTGAAAAGTCCGTATGATAACATTCGTGTGTCTGATTGCCGGTGTTTGGCGTTTTCTGGAATACATACCTTCTCCCCGCGCCTGTTCCCCCTTATGAATGACTTTCCTAATAAGTTCGGCATTATCGACTTCTACCTTAAAGTATGTGATAAGGTGGTTATAAGGGGTGTTGAGAAAAACAACTTGAAAATTCTTGATATCGGGAAATTGGACTCTTTATCAAAAGCTGAGATATTTATAAATCAAATACAATAAAAAAATAATGCAACAGAAAATTATCATTCTTGATTTCGGCTCACAAACCACTCAACTCATCGGAAGAAGAATAAGGGAGCTCGGCACGTTCTGCGAGATTTTACCCTACAACAAGTTCCCTGAAGACGAGGAAGGTATCATCGGTGTCATTCTTAGCGGCTCGCCTTATTCAGTCCACTCTCCAGAGGCTTTCAAAGCGGATCTGAGTCTGTTCGTAGGCAAATACCCCGTCCTCGGCATCTGCTATGGAGCACAGCTCATCGCCAATTCCTGCGGCGGAAAGGTGGAAAAAACCGACACCCGTGAGTATGGAAGAGCGCACCTGATGTCTTTCGACTTTAACGACCCGCTTTTCAAAGGCTTCGAAACTGAGTCGCAGGTGTGGATGAGCCATGGTGACACCATAACTGCAATACCCTCCGACTGCCACGTGATTGCCTCCACCGCCGATGTCAAGTTTGCAGCATACGCCTCCGACAGTGTTCCCCTTTGGGCGGTGCAGTTTCATCCTGAAGTGTTCCATACCACGCAGGGCTCACTGCTGTTGAAAAACTTTGCCGTTGACATCTGCGGAAGCAGTCAGCAATGGAGTGCCGCCTCGTTTGTGGAATCCACCATACAGGAATTGAAAGACCAGCTTGGCAACGACCATGTGATACTCGGTCTTAGCGGCGGCGTCGACTCTTCCGTCTGTGCCACGCTGCTCAACCGTGCCATCGGCAAAAACCTCACGTGTATCTTCGTTGACCATGGCATGCTACGCAAAAACGAATTCCATAAGGTGATGGACGCTTATCAGGGACTTGGCTTGAATGTCATCGGCGTTGATGCAAGTGAGAAATTTTTCAAGGACCTACAGGGGGTTACCGACCCGGAACGAAAACGCAAAATTATAGGTCACGACTTCGTGGAGGTCTTCAACCAAGAGGCAAAGAAAATAACTGATGCCAAATGGCTCGCACAGGGCACTATCTATCCCGACCGCATAGAAAGCCTCAGCATCACGGGCATGACGATAAAAAGCCATCATAATGTTGGTGGACTGCCAAAACAAATGCACCTCAAACTCTGTGAACCTCTGAAATGGCTGTTCAAAGACGAGGTGCGACGAGTGGGTTACAAACTTGAAATGCCTGAGCGGCTGATAAAGAGACACCCATTCCCAGGACCTGGCCTTGCCGTGCGTATCCTCGGTGATATAACACGCGAGAAAGTGAGGATACTTCAGGATGCTGATGATATCTTCATCGAGGCAATGCTCAAATATGTCTGTGAGGATGGACAAATACTTTACGACAAGGTTTGGCAGGCCGGCGTCGTGCTTCTCTCTACTGTTCGTAGTGTCGGGGTAATGGGCGATGAACGCACCTACGAACACCCCGTCGCTCTCCGCGCCGTAACAAGCATGGATGCAATGACTGCCGACTGGGCACGACTGCCCTTCGATTTCATGGCAAAAGTGTCTAACGAGATTATCAACAAGGTGAAAGGCGTGAACCGCGTATGTTACGATGTCTCCTCTAAACCGCCTTCAACAATAGAATGGGAGTAAATAAGCGCATCATACTGCCTTCTTGTCGCCTCTGATCATATCAAAGACTGTCTTTATTATTATCTGGATGTCTATCCAGAAACTCCAATGCTCGATATACCAAATGTCCTTCTCTACCCTGCGCTTCATGTCATCGACAGTCTTCGTCTCGCCTCGCTCACCATGTGTCTGTGCCCAACCTGTTATACCTGGTTTTACGTAATGCCTGATCATGTAATCGGCTATGAACCTGGAATAATATTCCGTGTGGGCCAGCATGTGGGGACGAGGTCCCACAATGCTCATATCTCCCTTCAATACATTGATGAACTGAGGAAACTCGTCGATATTCGTATGACGCATGAAAGATCCCCATTTGGTTATACGTGGGTCATCCTTCGTGGCCTGCAACTCGTCGGCCTCCTTGTTCAACTTCATACTCCTGAACTTATAACAGAAAAACTCGTTGCCATCATAGCCCGTCCTCTTCTGCTTGAAAAATATAGGACCTGGCATCGTGATTTTTGTTATTATCGTAACTATAATCAGTATTATAGGAAACAGCGTGCATGTGAATATTAATGACACCACGAAATCAAAAAATCGCTTCTTTATCCTGTTGCTTATTTTGCTTAACGGCTCATTGTAACGGGCCATTACATAAATGTCTCCAAACTCCTTGATTTGGGCCTTCCGGATATTGTTTATTGTTGGCAGATAATAAATGCGTATCATTTTTGCCTCACATAGCAAAAACAATGCTTTCTCATCCTCTATATCTCCATACGCAGAATCCACATACAGCTCATCAACGTGATTGTATTTCAAATAACTGATCAACTTGTTTTTTGTGCCAAGATAGGGTATCTCCTCGCCCGTGATCATATTTGTAAGTGGACTATTCCCATCTTCGTGAAAATATCCTATAAGATCGTAGCCGTTCCATAAATTAGTCATGTAGTCTGCCGCCTTTTGAGACATCTTTCCAGATCCCAAGATTACAGTCCTGACATTGTTCGATTTGGTCGAATTGTTGCGTATGAGATATTCTCTTATGATAAGACGCTCGATAGATGTTGTCACAAATAATACCAGCAGGATTATTATCGACGTTATTAAACCTGGTACGGCATTATGCGACATGCCTAATAGTGCATCATACAAAATAATGAATATCGCTGACGTCCTTGAGGTGTTGCTGAATACCTTTGCTGGTTGCAAATGCCTGTGATGAAGACTTATCGGTGTAAAATATAAGGATATTATATATGATATGTTTGCTATAATTGCATTGTAAATGTCATTGTTCCCGATGTTGGCATAATTAAAGTCAAATATATAATGACACAAGAAAAATATCGCATTGAATGTCAGCCAATCAATGATTGATATTGTCATTCCTATCTTGAAAGTTTTACTTGATGTAGATTTCATTTCTTTCGATTGCTCAATAAATTTAAGATTAGTGTTCCCCCATGATTTTCAACGGCAACCACTTTTGTCTCTCTTACATGACTCATGCCAATAATTTGACATTCTTCTTTTCCCCCAAGTCCAGTTTAAGAAACATAACTAAACAACAGAATTGCTCTCTTGAACTTTAATCCTGCCTTTTCGTTCGCTGTGCCTCGAATTGCTCTGCAAAAGTAAGAAATTTTATATTTATATCAAAGTAATTATAGCCTTTTTAACTTATAATAATTCTTCCATAAAATATTTTGTTAAAAACATTCGAAATATTTTTTTGTTACCACAAAAATATGTATCTTTGCAACAAATATTTGCTTATGAAAAGGTTTTTGCTTGTATCAACGTTTGCCATTGCCCTTTTGATGACCTCCACATCTATATGTTATGCGGACACAGCAATTGAGATAATTGACAATGATTTTCAGGAGATTTTGGTCTCCGTCAATGCTTCCAAATTGCACGTTGTCGGTGCTAATGGTGAAACATTGTATATCTACAATGTCGCAGGGGTGTGCGTTATGAGCATCAAGGTGGACAGCACCGACCGATATTATGATCTGAACCTCTCACGTGGATGCTATATCGTGAAAGTGGGGAAGACTGTAAGAAAAATTTCTATCAAATAATTATACTATTTAAGTATCTTTTAAGTATTTAGCAAGATTTGTTTTCTCTTTTTGTCTAGTAAGCCTTTCCGCCACAGTCTGTTCTATTCGAAAATTTAATTTGCAAAAGTTCCTGATATTGTCTTGATACGCTCTCTTTCTGCTTTTGATATGTGACATGACGCCAAACGAAGAGAAAATTTACGAGTTGTTGGCTTCTCAATCTGATAAACGTAAGGCCTTTGAGTTAATCGTCAAATCTTACAGCCAACGCCTTTACTGGAAAATTAGGTGTATTGTGCTCAGCCATGACGATGCCAACGACGTGCTCCAAAACACTTTCTTGAAGGCCTGGACAAATTTAGACTCCTTCCAAAACAAAGCTAAACTCCTTACCTGGCTCTATACCATCGCTATCAACGAATCCCTGGATTTCCTCCGCAAAAACAAAAATACCTTTGATGCTGATCTATCCGATGATTTGAGCGTCGCTAAACAGCTTATGGCTGACGATTATTTCGACGGCAATCAGGCGCAAGCTTTACTCTTGCAGGCGGTTGCCTCTCTGCCCGATGTTCAGCGCACTGTCTTTTCTTTACGTTATTTTGATAATATGAAATACAGCGACATGAGCCAAGTGCTCAACACCTCAGAAGGCGCTTTGAAAGCCTCTTATCACATTGCCGTGAAAAAAATTACAGACTTTTTACACCTACATGAATGATTTTTTATTTCGCCTGATTAAACTTTTAAATAATTAATACGTCATAAAAACAAAGTATTACAAAATGAACGACGATCTCTTTCTTGAACAAAAATTCGGCAGAACGCTTCCTTTTAAGGTCCCCGACGGATATTTCTTGCAGTTTGAGAAACAACTGCTTGATAACCTGCCTGAAAAAAATGTCGCCCGGAAGGTCTCAATATCAAAATATTGGCGGCTGATAGCCTCCGTGGCCGCTTGTGTTGCCGTGCTCGTTGTCTCATCTGTTGCTTTCTTTAACAGAAATGTGCACCACGACATCCACAACCATGCCAGTGCGGTTTCTGATTTTGTATCTTCATCTGCATACGAAGATTATGTGATTGACGAATATGCCGATTATGCTCTGCTCGACAATGATGATTTCTATTCCTACGTTATGGACGAATAAATATGTGGAGATGAAACGACTTGTAATGTTGACTTTCTTGTTCTCTCTCCTGGCATATTGCTATGCTCAACCAGGACCGCCGAAGAAAAACAAACCGAATCCCGACTGTTTTCAAGCCGACCTGGAGCAGTTTGTTACCCAGAAAGCCTGCCTCACTCCACAAGAGGCCTCGCTGTTCTTCCCCGTTTACGCCGAGATGTTCCGCAAGCAGCGCGAGGTGCGAGAGAAGATGAAAGCTCTCAAAAGGGTAAAACCAACCTCTGATGCGGCATGCAAAGAGAATATACTCAAACTCGACAACTACGAGGTTGAAATGAAACAGATACAACGCGCATACCACGAGAAATTCATGCAAATCCTACCCGCCTCCAAAGTGTATGAGATTATGGAGGCAGAAGAACAGTTCCACCGACAGACTTTCAAACAAATGTCGAACGAAATTAAAAGGAAATGAACAACGTTCTTTTCCTTTTAATTTAATGTTTACTCTCTCCTTTTTTCATTCTTAATTTACCGCTCCCTCGCTCTTCCGAATGGCTTCTCCCTCGTACATCCGAAAGGCTTCACCCTCGTACATCCTGTCTGGACTCTCCCCCTATTGGGGGGAGTTGGAGGGAGGCTCCCTTAACTTGTTTTTTGTAATATACATAAAAAGAATAATAGCAATATACCACAAAAATGACATATCCAATATAATACAACGTCGTGATGCTGAAAACGATATAGTTTACAGCACACACGCCAGCAAGTCCACATAGATACAGTAATGCGTTCCCGGCAGACAGCAGGGTGCGTACCACGTCGATAGTAGCTATACCTATTATCAATATTGCCCATACCGTTACAAGGAATACCGACAGGATAGGCGGCACGATAAACGGATTCAGCGTAGGATGATAGTAGAATTGTAGCCATACATCTGGAACAAATTTCTGAATGCTTGCATACAATGTCGCTGACAGTGCCACCACAAGGGCAAGCGACGTCGGGTAGAATGTATTGATATCGTTGAAATGTACTATTTTGGCATTCCGTTTGAATATCGTTATCATCAGATAGGCAACGGCTATCACACTGATTATTATCAGAAACATCAACAGATGTATATCCGAAAATGTGGAGATAAACTGTGATATCGGATCGTTGGGTACAACGTATGGCAGCATTTCTGACTCATGTATCCAACCGAATGTTGACTGGTCTCTTGCCACCTGCACCCACACCGAATCTATCGAGTCATTTGGGATAATGCGTATATCTGCAACAACAATATGCTCATGACGATATACCATTACCGAATCGGTCGCCATCCCGCTCAACAGCTCTTCTGGCTGCTGACGTAGCAGAAAGAACGAATCTGACTTGACCACAAAATTATAATTCTCCGAATAGTGGTGCTTGCTGATAAACGACAACGAGTCTATATCGCCCGCCCTGTAATCTGACGTTCCGGCTTGTTCGCCCGCCCTGTCGTGATAACAACTTGTTAACACAACAACCACCAATGACAACGCTGCGACAATTACGCTTCTTATCTTTATCATATCAGTTTTCTGCAAAAACATTCATTTGACACTTGGTGCAGTCAAACTGTAGTCTGAACCGACGGCCATCTGACAGTTTCAAAAATAACGGCTCATGCCATTTTGACGCTACCCCTCCTTTTTTCTCACAATGACCCAGCGACTGACGGATACAATAACGGCACTGCATAAGTAGCTTCTCTTTCGGAACTCTCTCCTCAAATGCCTCCAATCGCTCTGATACGCCCTGCCCTTCATAAAACTTGCGCGAGAGCTTGTTTGAAACATTATATAGATATGAATACTTACTTGGATAGAACTCCTTTGCGACATCTCCGCAACAACGCTTCCCTCTTGTCTTATTTTCACTTCTTTTGCGCAGATTTCTATTCAGCTTTTCCACCGCTTGCTGACGCAACCCGGCAAGCTGACTCAGTGGTATGAACCAGTCAAAAACTTCTGGCTCAAATCTTATTTTGACACATTCAAAAGGCGTGTTACCCAATTTGGTCAATTGCCTCTCTATGTTCGCACGCTGTGGCTTCAATGCTTTCTGCTTCTCAATGATTAATCCCATCGTAACCTCAGTAACGTTTTCTATTCTCACTGTAAGACTAAATCCATTCTCTGTTTCCTTCAAATACATGGACAACTCTATCTTTCGCTCTCCGCTATTGTGCAACAACTGCTTCTCAAAAGCGTAATCGTTGTTGCGGTATAGCTCCCTTCCTGGCTTCAGACTTTTTGGCATAATGTATGGATATATCCTGTTGTTCTCCACCTTGTTCACCCTGAATCCCTCAAGCTCACACCTGTCATTGATAAAACATAACCCATCGCCATTTGTGAATACTGTAGTGCCTGCAACGTTGAATGTCTTACCCTTTATTTCTTTTACCATTCCAACATATTCGCCCATCGCCTTCGGCGTGTCTATACTCGCAACGTCTCTTCCTCTGCCATCTATAAAATAGTGCGTGTATCCTCGATTGAAACTCTTGTTGAGGTCCGGGGTGAACGTGTGGCTGCTCCTTCCTATGGACGCACGGCGATATATTCCTGGATTTCTGGCGATGATCTTATTCAATTCGTCGCTGTATGCTGCCGTCACATTCTTCACGTAAGTGATGTCTTTCAAACGCCCCTCTATCTTTAATGATGTCGCTCCGGCTTTTACTATCTGCTCAAGCTTGTCATACAGACACAGATCCTTCAACGATAGCAAATGCTTGCCGCTCTCTATCGGCTTGCCATCACAATCTTCAAGATCAAACTTCAACCTGCAAAACTGGGCACACTCTCCTCTGTTCGCACTTCGCTTGAAACAATACTGAGACGCATAACACTGTCCTGAATAACTTACGCATAACGCTCCATGTACGAAAACCTCTAATTCCACTCCCGGAACTGCCGCATGTATCTCCTCTATCTCTCGCAACGACAACTCCCTTGCCAATACCACCCTACTGAAACCTATCGACTGAAGCCACCTCACCTTTTCCAACGTCCTGTTGTCCGTCTGTGTACTTGCATGCAGTGTTATAGGGGGAATGTCGAGCTCCATAATTCCCATATCCTGTACCAATATCGCATCTACTCCGGCTTTATATAGTTGCTGTATCAACTCTTGTGTGGCTTGCAACTCCTCATCATAAACTATGGTATTCACCGTAACATATACCTTTGCCATAAAAATATGTGCATAATCGCAGAGATTATGTATGTCTTCTATGGAATTTCCCGCTCCAGACCGTGCCCCAAAGCGCTCTGCTCCAATGTAAACGGCATCTGCTCCATGTTCTATGGCGGCTATACCACATCCCAAGTCCCTCGCAGGAACCAATAGCTCCAAACTCCTACTCAATCTCGTTTATGTCGTATGGCGTCTCCTGATATACGTAATAGTTTATCCAGTTGCTGAATAGCAGATTGGCATGTGAACGCCATAATACAACCGGCGGCTCTGACGGATTGTCATCCTTGTAATAGTTCACTGGCACACCAACATCGTCGCGCTTTCCCTTGTCTCGCTTGTACTCCTTGTCCAACGTGTCGGGTGAGTATTCCAAATGACCGGTTATGAAAAACTCTCGTCCGTTGCGCGCCATCACCATGCCTACTCCGCTCTCTTCTGACTCTACTATCAATGTAAGCTCTTTATTCCTCAAAATGTCTTCTCTGCGAACCTCGGTATGCCTGCTGTGCGGCATATAGAAATAATCGTCAAATCCACGAAATATCGGTAGTATCGGCGACAATGCCTTTTGCCTGAAAATACCGAACATCTTCATCGATAATGGATACTTCGGTATCCCGTAATGGTAATATAAACCCGCCTGAGCCGCCCAACAGATATATAATGTACTCGTAACATGACTCCTTGCCCAAGTGAATATCCCTGTCAGCTCCTCCCAATACGTTACAGCCTCATATTCATACGTCTCCACAGGGGCTCCCGTTATAATCATTCCATCAAACTTCTCTTTCTCTAATAACTCAAAATCCTTGTAGAACATCATCATGTGTTCTATCGGTGTGTTCTTGGGCGTGTGACTCTTCAACTTCATAAACGTGATTTCCAACTGCAACGGCGTGTTCGATAGCAGACGTATCAAGTCGGTCTCCGTCGTGATCTTCAACGGCATGAGGTTTAATATCACTATCCTTAATGGGCGTATATCCTGTGTGTGCGCCCTCGAACTGTCCATCACAAAGATATTCTCCTCTTTCAGTATATCTATTGCCGGTAATTTATCTGGTATTCTTAATGGCATTTTCTTTATTTTTAAATCACCTCAAACAAAAAACCTCGCAAAAATGAATTCTTAACTCTTATTTCTTATTCTGAGAAGCACAGTACCACGAGTACAGACGGTGTATCCCCTCGTCAATCCCCACCTTGTGATGCCAACCTAATCCGTGCAGCTTCGACACGTCTGTCAACTTGCGTGGTGTGCCGTCTGGTTTCGACGCATCCCACTGTAGTCTCCCTTTGTATCCTATCTCTTTAATCACTTTTTCCGCAACCTCACGGATGGATATCTCCTCCCCTGTTCCAACATTGATATGACAGTTGCGTATTTCCCCTACTCCTTTGTATGTGTCCTTGAAATCTACGTTCAGAAGCACATATACACTCGCATCGGCCATATCCTCGCTCCACAGAAACTCGCGCATCGGACGACCCGTGCCCCACAGCGTTACTGCTTCCTCTGTTATACCGTATTTCTCCAACTTTTTCAATATCTCCTCTCGTGGACTCAACCCGTTAATGCCCTCTACACGACGGAAAGCAATGTCCTTACGCAATGCTTCCCAGTCGTTCTCTTTAAGGCATTTCGCAAGATATACTTTCCGTATCATGGCTGGTAACACATGACTGTCCTCCAAATGGAAATTGTCATTAGGACCATATAGATTCGTCGGCATCACGGCAATGTAGTTGCAACCGTACTGTAAACTGAAACTCTCGCACATCTTCAATCCGGCTATCTTCGCTATCGCATACGGCTCATTCGTATATTCCAACTCGCTCGTCAACAAAACTTCCTCTTTCATCGGCTGAGGTGCCATACGGGGATATATACACGTACTGCCAAGAAAAAGCAGCTTCCCTACATTATGACGGAAACTCTCTCCAATGACATTCTGCTGTATCTGCAAATTCTGATAGATGAAATCTGCACGATAATTCAAATTCGCCATGATTCCTCCCACATGGGCAGCTGCAAGAACCACACCATCAGGACGCTCCTCATCAAAAAATTGTCGCACAGAAACTGCATCCAAAAGGTCTAACTCCTTGTGGCTGCGCCCCACAAGATTCTCATAACCTCGCTGTTTCAGGTTGTTCCATATTGCAGAACCTACCAATCCTCGATGACCGGCAACGTATATCTTTGATCCTTTTTCCAACATATTTTTTATACTTTCGGCTTCAGCCGCATCGAACTCTTAACTCTTAACTTGCGAAGCATAGTTTTTCATTTTTCATTCAATTACTTTCGGCTTCAGCCGC